>NZ_JAXIOM010000076.1:0-16546 GCF_049311025.1 Arthrobacter sp. 3Tela_A | reverse complement strand
ACTCATGGGTTCTCCTCCAAAGGGGCGGGGGCGCGGGGGGACAGCAGGTCCCAGAGGGCCGGAAGCAAGAGGACGGCCGCTAGCGGATAGGCGAAGTCCTCCAGCGGCGCCAGGCCCAGGAACGCACCGGAGATACGGTCAGGGTTGTAGCCAAAGAGGTCGACGGCAATCATCAGGTTGTCGAAGACCGCGGTCAGCGCCAGCAGCACCGCCGCGGTTCCGCCCAGGCGCCGGAGGAAGGGCCGGTTGCTCAGGCCGGAACGACGCCGGCGCAGCAGGGCGGCGGCCAGCACCACGGCCGCGGGGAGCAGGAAGCAGAGGTTCAGCAGCCAGTAAGTCACCGCCGAGCCTCCTGTCCGGACCGGTTCCGGCCAAAGTGCGCTGCCGCCGTTTTCAGCAGGCCGAACAGCACCATGGTCAGGTAGCAGAGGAAGGCCAGGAAAAAGGCTTCTTCCAGGGGCAGGTGGGGTGCCAGTTCGATCCCGAGCATAAATTGGGTTTCACCGCGGTAGAAGATGTCCAGACCGATTCCAAACAGGTCCCAGATAAGGAAGAACACCAGCCCGGCAGCCAGCACAGCCGCGGCGCGCAGAGGTGCCCCGGAGAAGAAGAACAGCTTGAAGCGGTGGTCCAGCAGCATCATGCAGCCAATAGAGGCCAGCAGGAACAGCAGGTACAAAGCACCCATCAGCGGGCCTGGTCCGGCGCGGAAGCCGGCTCCGGAAGGGCCTCGGTGCTGGTGTCCCCGCGCAGCCGCTTGAGCACCAGTTCGGCGCTGATCAGGCACATGGGCAGGCCGATGCCGGGCAGGGTGGAGCCGCCGGCGTAAAGCAGGTTCTCAACTTTCCGGCTGGCGTTGCTGCCGCGCAGGAAGGCGCTCTGCTTCAGCACGTGTGCCGGGCCCAGCAGGGTTCCCCGCCAGGAGTTGAAGTCCGCACTGAAGTCACCCGGGCCAACAGTCCGGCGAACTGTGATGCGCTCGGCGAGGTCCGGAATGCCTGCCCAATCGGCGATCTGCCCAATTACGGTGTCTGCCATCGCTTCGAGCCGCGGGTCCCCCGCGCCGTCGATTCCGCCGGTGCCCAGCGCCGGGTCGGAAGGAACAGGCACCAGCACAAAGAGGTTTTCCTGGCCGGCCGGGGCAGCGTCGTCATCCGTGGCTGAGGGTTTGCAGATGTACAGCGAGGCCGGGTCCGGAACCGAGGTGTGTTTCCCGAAGATCTTCTCGAAGTTCGCTTTCCAGTCCTTTGTGAAGAGCAGGGTGTGGTGCGCCAGCTGGGGCAGCTCCCCCTGAACGCCCAGGTGCAGCAGGATGCCGCCCGGGCCCGGGATCCGGGATTCCCAGTACTTGGGCGGGTAGGTCTGCAGGGGGGCCGGCAGCAGCCGGGTTTCCGTGTGGTGCAGGTCCGCGGCGGATACCACCAGGTCGGCGTCGAGCGCCACCGGGTTGCCGGCGGCGTCGCGGTATTCAACTCCGCTGGCACGGGCCTTGCCTTTGCCGGTGCTCTCAGTGCGGATGGCGGTGACGTTGGCGTCCAGCTGGATCTTCACGCCTTCGGACTCTGCCAGGGAAGCGATCACCGTGATCAGCCGGTGGAAGCCGCCGCGCGGGTAGAGCACACCGTCCTGGAGGTCCAGGCGGCTCATCAGGTGGTACATGCTCGGCGTCGTGAATGGGGAGGAACCCAGGAACACTGCCGGGTAGCCGAGGATCTGCCGGATTCGCGGGTCGGTGAACCGCTTCCCCACAAAGGAGCTCAGCGGCTGCAGCAGCAGTTTCGCCAGCCGTGGTCCGCGGGAAAGCACGTCCGGGCGCAGCAGTGGAAGGAAGGACGCGAACGTGCTGTACAGGAAACGCTTCTTGGCCATGTCGTAGACCTCGGCCGCGGAGTCCAGGTAGGCCTCCAGCCGGGCGCCGGCCCCCGGCTCCAGGGATTCGAAGAGTTCAACGTTCTTCTCGCGGGTGGCCTGCACGTCCACCGGGTCCTTCTCCCCTTCGAAGTACACGCGGTAGCCGGGATCAAGCTGCACCAGCTCCAGCTGTTCGGCTGCACTGGTGCCGAGCAGGCGGAAGAAGTGGTCGAACACCTCCGGCATCAGGTACCAGGACGGACCTGTGTCGAAGCGGAACCCGCCGGTTTCCCAGTTGCCGGTGCGTCCGCCGGGTGTGCTGTTCTTCTCCAGGACGGTAACGTCCAGGCCTTCCCTGGCCAGCAGGGCGGCGGTGGCAAGGCCGGTGATGCCGCCGCCAATGACGACGGCGGTGCGGGGCCTGGGTGTCGTTTTTCCGGAGATCATGGCGCCCTTTCGGCGTCGGGGGTGGAGAGTGCCGGGGTGGATGTGCGGCGCAGCCGGTGCCGGTAGACCGCGTCGGCGGCGATCCGCAGCTTGACCGGGTTGGGCACCCGGATCCGGGTGGTGCGCAGCCGTTCGGCCGGGGTCAGGCGCAGCCGGCGGGCGAGTTCCGCGAACAGTTCCTGGGCCAGTGCGACGGCGGGCCGGCAGTCCCGGGGCAGCTCGGCGATCGTTGCGCCCGAGACGAGCAGGTCCGCTTCAATGTCATCGAGCAGCCGGTGCTTGTCCGCTTCAGTGAATGCGTCCACGGTCACCCCGGGGAAGTAGCTGCGGCCCAGTGCCTCGAAGTCCTCGGCCAGGTCGCGGAGGAAGTTCACCTTCTGGAAGGCGGCCCCCAGCCGCTGGGCTCCCTCGCGCAGCCGCTTTTCCTGGTCTGCGGGGACAGTGCGTCCGTCCAGGAAGCAGTGCAGGCACATCAGACCGATCACTTCGGCCGACCCGTAGACGTAGTCCTCGAAGCTGGCCTGGGTGTGTTCTGCACGGGTGAGGTCCGCGCGCATGGACCGGAAGAACGGAGCGGTGAGGTCCGTGCCGATTCCGGTGCGCCGGGCGGTGAGCGCGAAGGCATGCACCACCAGGTTCACGCTGTAGCCGGTGCGCAGGGCGCTGGCCGTTTCCGCCTCCAGCGCGTCGAGCGTACGCCGGATCTCGGCCGGAGGAATCCCGGCGGCCGCAGCCACGCCGTCTACAATCTCATCCGCCAGCCGTACCAGGGCGTAGATGGTTTCGATCTGGCGCCGGGTCCGTGGCGCCAGCAGGCGGGAGGCCAGGCCGAAAGAGGTGGAGTACGCGCGGATCATGACCGCAGCGGTCTGTTCGGCTGCCAGGTTGTACAGCGGCAGCCCGGTTATCTGTCCCACGGCTACCTGCCCCGGTTCACGGAGGAGGAGAGGACATCGTCCAGTACAGCGGCAAGACCGGCCGGCACCTCGGCGCATTCCAGGTGGTTGCGGGCGCTGGCCGCGTGCTGCGCCGCAAGATCCTGGGCGTACTGGCGGGCACCGCAGTCCATCAGGATCTTCCTGGCGCGGTCCGCGTCGCCCGGGCCCATATCCGGGCGGCCGATAATCGTGGAGAGCTCTGCCCAGCAGGGGGTCTGCGCAGCGTAGGCAATCAGCACGGTGCGCTTGCCCTCGCGGAGGTCGCCCATGCTGGATTTTCCGGTGGCGCTTTCGTTCCCGAAGACGCCCAGCAGGTCATCCACCAGCTGGTAGGCGATGCCCGTGTCCCTCCCGAACCGGCCCAGCGCGGCGACAACCTCGGTGCCGGCCCCGGCCAGCACGGCGCCGGCACGCAGCGGGGCTTCGAAGGAGTAGACGGCCGTTTTCAGCCGTTCCATGTCCAGAATCTCCGCGACCGGCGGTGAACCCGCGGCAAAGGAGAAGTCGACGTCGATCAGCTCTCCGCCGGCGGAGGCGAAGACAGCGTCATCGAGAATGCCGGAGAGCAGCTCGCGGGTGAGCGGATCGGTGGAGACCGAATCGAGCATCCGGAAGGCTCCGGTCAAGGCGAGGTCGCCGGCGATGATGCCGACGGACAGGCCGCGGTGCCGGGCGACTTCTGCCGGTTCCCCAGCGGTTTCGGCCATCCGGCGGTACACCCCGGCAACGTTGTCCTGCCCGCGGCGGACGAAATCCAGGTCGATGACGTCGTCATGGACGATCAGCGCGGTGTGCAGCAGTTCGAAGGCTGCCCCCACCCGTGCGGCTGCTTCCAGGTCGGTTCCGCCCAGGTGCGTATAGGCCGTCATCACGATCTGCGGGCGCAGGCGCTTGCCGCCGACCGTGGATTTTTCCAGTGTCTCCCAGAGGCTAAGGTAGCTGGGACTGATCCGCTCCGCGCGCTCCTTGGCCGCGGTAAAGAACCCGTCCAGGACACGTTCCACCTGCTGTTGGCCAATTCTCTCGTCAGGCAAGTGTTCTGTCTCCATGCATAAAGTAAACACGCTGATCGTTAGGGGAAGAAATGCCGCAACGCCGGGAAGAAGTCATTCTGGTCGATAAAGGGGGCCAAATGATAGGTACCGCGGACAAGATGACCGTGCATACCCGGGATACCCCGCTGCACCTTGCCTTCTCCACGCACGTCTATCACCCGGATGGACGCATTCTGGTGACTCGCCGGGCCCTGTCCAAGCTGACCTGGCCCGGCGTCTGGACCAATTCCTTCTGCGGCCACCCCGGACCGGGCGAGGCCACTGAGGACGCTGTGGTGCGCCGGGCCGAGCGTGAGCTGGGCCTGAAACTGAGCAGCATCGCAGTCGCCCTTCCTGATTTCCGTTACCGGGCTGTGGATGCCTCGGGCATCGTGGAGAACGAAATCTGCCCGGTCTACACGGCTGTTGCGGAGGGTGATCCGATCCCCGCCGCAGATGAGGTCATGGACTGGATTTGGGCCGATCCCGCCACACTGGTGGAATCCGTACGTCTGACGCCCTGGGCTTTCAGTCCCTGGCTGGTGCTGCAGCTTCCCCTGCTGTACCCGCCAAACGCCTGATCCAGCGCTCCCACGGCGGCTCCGCCCGCCAGTGCACGGCAAGGGTGTGGAAGGCCCGGCGGAACCGCCGGGCGAGGTTTGCCCAGCCAAGTACCGCCCGGGGTGCCATGCCCACCACCATGGTCCGGTCCCAGGCGCAGCGGTAGTCCAGGCCCAGATGGGCGCTGAGACAGACGTCGTCGTGCTGCTCCGCGTCGTCCCGGTGGACCGCCGGGCCAACCTCGCGCCACACGTGCGTCCGCAGTGCCATATTGGATCCAAAGAGCGGGCGGTGTGCCAGTGCCAGGGTCATGGCCTGGTAGTACGACCCGAGGTAGATCCGCGACAGCATCCGCCCCAGCCACGGCGCAAAACCGTAGAACCGGCCCGGTCCGCTGACCGCCGCCAGCCCCGGGTCGGCAGCAAAGTGTTCAGCTAACTGCTTAATCCAGTCCGGGGGCAGGACGCAGTCCGCGTCGCATCTGGCAATGATGTCCGACGCCGCGGCGTCGTAACCCGCAGCGGCCGCCGAGGGGATGCCCGGCCTGGGCTCAAACACCACCCTGGCACCGAATTCCCCGGCCACCTGCGCACTGCTGTCCGTGCTGTTGTTGTCCACCACCACGATTTCGGCGGGCTGGACAGTTTGTCCGGCGAGCGAAGCCAGGCACCCGCGCAGTGCCTCGGCGTCGTTCAGGCACGGGATGACAACACTGACAGAGGGAAGAGTGGGAAGTGCGGGGGCGTGCATGCCAGTGATCCTACGTGCAATTCCGGTCCCCCCTGGCGTGCGTGCGCACTGGGCGGCCCTAACTCTGCTCGGCTACCGTAAGTACATGATTGATGCCCTCCTGCGCCGTCCGGCCTCTGCCGCCGAGGTGGCTTCGGACGGTATCCGCCTGCTGGGCGCAGTGAGTCTGCTGGCCGCGCTGCTCTGGTACGGACCGGTTGAGGCAGCCTTGTTCGCCCTGGTGCTGCTGGGACTGCTGGTTTCCCGCTGCCTGCCTGCGGCGCCGCTGTTTTCCTCCCTCTACGGCCTGACCCTGCTGCTGGCCGCCTGGAGCAGCGTAATGGACCTGTACGCGCGGATTTCATGGTGGGACCTGGCGGTGCACTTTGCTGCCACCGGCACCATCGCCGTCATGGCCTGGTACCTGCTCGCGGCCTACGGTGCCGTGACGGCGTGGCAGGACTCAGGCCGTCCAGTGCCGGGCGCCGCGGTTCCCGCTGTAGTGACGTCGCTGGGCCTGGCCCTGAGCGTTTTCTGGGAGTTTGGCGAGTGGTGGGGACACTACTACGTGGATGCCACGATCAACGTGGGCTACCGGGACACGATCGGAGACCTGGCTGCGGGCGGACTGGGATCGCTGCTCTCCGGCATCCTGCTGGCCCGCCTGATCCGGCGGAACCCGCCGCCCTCTGCGGCCGGCGCTGCGGAAGCCCCGCTCCAGCGCCGCCTGCAGGGCTGAAGGCGGCACTGGAGCGGTTACCCCGCACAGCACGCGTCAGCGGCGTCCTGAGACCGGCGGGATGCCGAAGGTCCGGAACTCTTCGGGCCGGTAGGAGCCCCACATGTTCCACCAGTTGTCGTCCGCACCCCATTTGACGGGCGGACGGGCGTCGTCGTAGATCTGTTCCAGATCCGTGTAGAGCTCCACGACCGCACCGGAGGATTCAACGTAATAGGCCGCTATGTTGTGTCCGGCGCCGTGGCGGACGGGGCCCCAGATCAGCTCCCGGCCCAGCCGGTTCAGCCGGTCCCCCAGTTTGCCCAGGTCGGCGATGGACTGGGTCTGCCAGGCATGGTGGTGGAAGGTCCCCTTCCCCTGGATCAAGGCGATGCCGTGGTGGTCCGGGTTGCACCGCATAAAGTAGGCGAAGTCATCGCCAATGACGTCGGACAGCCGGAAATCCAGTACCCGGGCGAGGAATTCCATCATGGCCCGGACGTTGCGGGGGTGGAAGTTGATGTGCCCGTAGCGGTCCGGTCCGAAGGATAGCGGCCCGGCCTCACTCGCCTGCAGGTCCGTGTAGATATCGAAGACCCAGTCTTCCGGTCCAATGAAGCTGAAGCCGTCCTGCACACCGGCGGAAACCGGCTTCTCGCTGATTACCGGCAGGTTTTCTGCTTCGACCCGGCGCCGGATCTCGCGCAGTGCGTCTCCGTCCCGGGCCACCAGGCCCAGCGAGTGGATTCCGTTGGTGTCCGATTCGACGTACACCAGTTCGTGGTGGACCGCCGCTGCGGCCAGATAGGTTTCCCGGCCCGCCTGCTCAGTGACGCGAAGGCCCAGCAGCCCGGTCGCATCCGCAACCGCAGCATCGACGTCGGTGGTCTGAATGGACACATGGCCCATTTCCCGGATCAAGCCCCAAGACATGTTTTCTCCTAGCTAAATAGATTCGCCGTGCGGGGCGTTAGAGGTTTCGGGCAGCCGTGCTGCCCACGCGTCCGAGTTCCGGCACCAGCTCGGCCAGCTGCGCCAGGACGGCGGATTCGCCGCCGGCTTCGAAGGCAGCTGCCACGTAGCGGTCCGGGCGGACGATGAGTCCTGTGCCGGGCGGCAGGGCACGGAACACACCTTCGGTATCCGTTACCCGTACAGTCCGCCGTTCCGCGGAGTCTGCCCCGGCAGGTGCCACCTCGATGCGGTTCGCACCGAGGAACCGCAGCCGGCTCCAGCCGCGGCCAAGAACAGCATCCAGGCCGTATTCCGCTCCGTCGTCATCCCGGACGGCCGGCTGGGCGAGGGCGCGGCCCACCAGTTCGGCAGCCGGCTTGGACGTTTCCCGGGACGGCGGGACCAGGCACCCGGCGGTGTAGTGCGGCTGCTTGAGGAACCGCATCTGGGTGATCCACCGGTTCAGCGGCGGAACCAGTGAGGAAGCAGCGAGCAGCTTGTCGCGTGCTGCCGCTGCCAACGGGTTGGTGGCCATCACTACCTGGCCGATCAGGTGCGACAGCCGGACCATGTCCGCTGTGTGCGGCCTGCGCTCTGCAGCATAGGTATCCAGCAGGGCTTCCGGCGCACCGTTGACCTGGGCTGCGATTTTCCACGCCAGGTTGGCTGCGTCCCGGACACCCGCGTTGAGCGCCTGGCCGGCGAACGGCGGCATCAGGTGCGCGGCGTCCCCGGCAAGGATTACCCTTCCACGGCGGTACTCGGCGGCGATGCGCTGATGGGCCACGTAAACGGCGGCCCGTCGGATCTTCTCCGGCTCCACGGCTTCGTAGGGCGCCACGAGACCGGCGATGAAATCCGGGGTGGTGACATCTTCTGCCCGCTCCCCCGGCAGCAGCATGAACTCATACCGGCGCCGTCCCTTGGCTCCGGGAACCTGCACTACCGGGCGGGTTCCGTTGCAGTGGAACTCGGCAAATTTCTCGGTCTTCACCTTTGAGTCTTCGATGTCGACGACGATCCACTGCTGCGCCTGCGTACTTCCCTCAAGCGTGATTCCCAGCCGGGTCCGGATAGGGCTCCTGCCGCCGTCGCAGGCCAGGACCCACTTCGACCGGACCCGGTGGACTGCACTGTCCCGGAGAATCAGCGCTTCGACGCTGCTGCCCTGATCCGTCAGAGACAGGACCTCAGATTCAAAGCGCAGGTCAATTCCGGGACGCCGGCGAACGGCATCCAGCAGGAGCGATTCCATCACCGGCTGGTCGAACTGTGATTTGCCGGGCTGCCCCAGACGCGGCCGGCCCGGACGGACTTCCGCCAGGAGCTGTCCGCGGCGGCCGAAGTACCGCGCACCGGTGTCCATCAGCATCTCCGGGACAAGCTCTTCCAGCACGCCGATTTCTGCCATGACGCGCAGGGTTTCATCCGTCACGCTGATTGCCCGCGGGGAGTCACTGGTGGTGGCCGCTTTTTCGGCGACGACTACGTTCACTCCGTAGTCAGCCAGCAGGGCCGCCGCGGTCATGCCGATTGGGCCGGCACCGACTACCAGGACGTCGGTTTCCGTCAGTTCTTCCATACCGCTGCTCCTTCCGCTGACCTGCCGGCCTACTCGCAGCGCTGGACCGTGTTGCGCAGGATGCCCAGCCCGCTGACCTCAACCTCGACGACGTCGCCGTCGCTCAGCAGGCCCGAGGGCTCCATGAACAGGCCCACTCCCCCGGGAGTTCCGGTGACAATGACGTCGCCGGCTGAGAGCTTGGTGAAGCCCGTGACGTACTCGATGAGCTCGGGAATGGAGAAGTACAGGTCTCCCAGCGCGGCCTTCTGCCGCACTTCGCCGTTGACGCGGGTCTCCAGGACCATGGAGTCCAGGTCCTCGATGTCAGAGGCAGGAACGAGGTACGGGCCGAAGGCTCCGGTTCCCGGGAAGTTCTTGCCCGGGATCCACTGGGAGGCGTTGCGCTGCCAGTCCCGGACCGAGAAGTCGTTGTAGGCACCGTAACCGGCGACGTAGTCGAAGGCGTCTTCCTTCGAGACGTGCCAGGCATCCTTCGAAATGACCAAGGCCATCTCACCCTCGTAGTCGAACTGCGTGGTGGAGGCCGGCATCAGGGCCGGTTCCAGGTGGCCCATCTGGGTGTCTGCGAAACGGGTGAAAACGGTGGGTGCCTTCTGCTCCACCTTGCCGGTCTCTTCCTGGTGGCTGCGGTAGTTCACACCGATGCAGATGATCTTGCCCGGTGCCGTGACCGGCGGCAGGAAAGTGATCTCCGCTTCGGCTGCAGCCGGCGCGGCAGAGTACTGCTCCGGCTGCACGTTCCCGAAGACGCCGTCGCGCACGGCGTCGCTGAGGTTCGCGGCAAGGTTGAGGCCGCTGGGACCGAGGTCGTAGGCGGTCCCATCCTCGACGACACCCCAGGTCTGGGCTCCTGCGGGGGAAAGGTAGCTGGCGTAGCGCATGGTCATTCCTTTGGCTTGTCCTCGGCTCCCGGCCCGGGAATTACCGCGGCCGTTCACCTGATTGTGGTGTTCGCCACAACACTAACCAGCAAATAAGCTACTCGTCAACGAAAAGTATATTATTCGAGTCATAATCCGGTGTTCCAGGTTTTTAGGGCAGAATCGGGGAACAGGAGGAACCATGGCACAAGCAGGACCCCAGGCGGTCGAACGTATTAGGGAAGACATTCTCCGCGGGGAATGGGGACCCGGAACCCGGCTGCAGCCGGTGACGCTGGCCGAAAGGCTGGGCACCAGCAGCACCGTCGTCAGGGAAGCGCTGGCCAGGCTGGCCGGAGACGGACTGGTGACGGCCCAGCCCAACCGGGGTTTCTTCGTCCGGGAACTGGACGTCCGGGAGTTGGAGGACCTGACCGAGCTGCGGTGTGTCACGGAGGAGCTTGCGGCACGGCTCGCCGTCGAACGCGGCGACGTGGTGTGGGAATCCGAGGTCATGGCGGTGCACCACCAGCTGGCGCGGATTCCCCGGCGCTCAGCAGCAGACCCGGACCACGTCGATCCTGCCTGGCAGAAAGCGCACAAGGCCTTCCACCTCAAGCTGCTTGAAGCCAGCGCGTGCAGACCCATGCTGAAACTGGCCTCGGATCTCTCCGATGCCACCGAACTGTACCGGTGCTGGGCAGCCCCGCACGTTGAGCCGGGCAGCCGGGACGTAGAGGGAGAGCACCGCGAGATTCTCGCTGCGGCACTGGCCCGCGACGCCGCGGAGCTGGCCCGGCTCCTGCGTGCACATTATGAAGCCACCGTCCGGGTGGTCCTCGACTCTGGCATCGCCCTGC
This sequence comes from Arthrobacter sp. 3Tela_A, assembly GCF_049311025.1. Classification (NCBI taxonomy): domain Bacteria; kingdom Bacillati; phylum Actinomycetota; class Actinomycetes; order Micrococcales; family Micrococcaceae; genus Arthrobacter; species Arthrobacter sp. 3Tela_A. The sequence continues at coordinate 6,009 of NZ_JAXIOM010000076.1, read as the reverse complement.
CGCGCAGCGCGGACTGAGCCCGGCCCGGCAGGGATCCGGCGGCTAGACCGAGCGCGCGGAACCGCCGTCGACCCGCACGTTCTGCCCCGTCATGTAACTGGATTCCTCACTGGCCAGGAAACGTACCACCCGGGCCACCTCGGTGGCCGCCGCGGCCCGGCGCAGGGGGATGCGCTGGGTCCACTCCGGCTGGACCGTGGACGGGTCTTCCTTGGTGAAGCCGGGCAGCACGTTGTTCATGCGGATCCCGGCCGGACCGTACTCGTCCGTGTACAGCTTGGTAAAGGATGCCAGGGCCGCGCGGAAAGTTGCTGAGACGGGATAGCGCGGATTCGGTTCGAACGGTGAGCTGGTGGAGATATTGACGATTGTTCCGCCGCCGGCTGCCTCGAAGTGCGGAGTGATGATCCGGGCCATGCGGACTACGTTCATCAGGAAGGCGTTCATGCCGTCTTCCCACTGTTCGTCGGTGATCTGAAGGACCGGCCCCGATGCGCCGTGCCCGGACCCGTTCACCACGGTATCGATGCGGCCAAACTCAGCCAGCGCAAGATCCACGATCGCCTGCAGGTCACCGGCAGAGCGGTTGGAACCGGCAAGGCCAACTCCTCCGAGGCTTTCGGCGAGTTCCTTCGCGCTGCCGGAGGGCGAGAGCGCCGCCACGCGGTATCCGGAGGCGGAGAGTTCGCGGACCACTGCGGCGCCGATGCCGGAGCCTCCGGCGATGACGACTGCAGTCTTAGGACTCGGATTCGGCTGCATTCAGGTTCCCTTCAATTTCAGCGGCACGCCGCTGGATCAGTGCTTCGACGGCGGTGGCGGACAGGTCCGCGAACTCCAGGAAATCGATCTCGTCTCCTGCGGAGGCGGCGATGTAGAAGCCGTCCGTCAGGGCGCGGCCCAGCACCACCATCTTGCGTCCAAAGCCCGGGTCGGCGGCGAGGACGGATGCGGGAACCTGCGGTTCCACGCGCTGGACCATCAGCTCGAACATCTCTTTGCGGACTTCGAGGTACTTCTCCCGTGCAAGGTTTCCCGCCAGCCGTTTCTCCAGCGCGAAGAGCAGTGCCAGGATCCAGAAAGCCTCCGCCCGGTTTTCCGGATCCACCGATCCCCCGGCGGACCCGGCGATGCTGCGGCGAAGCAGGTCACGGTTGGTTGGGCCGGTGTGGTCGATCTTCCACTGCGCGAAGCAGTACTCGATCAGTTCGGCGAAGAGCTGCTCCTTGTTGTTGAAGTGCCAGTAGACCGAGCCGACGGGCAGGCCGGACAGGCGCGCCACCTCCGCCATGGTGGTTCCTTCGTACCCCGCTGTGACGGCCAGCGTCAGTGCAGCCTCAAGAATGGCTTTCTCGTTGCCGGGGGTACTCTGATGCGCTCGGCTCCTGCGGGTCACCGTCGTCCTTTCGCAAGCTGGTCATCATCTGTGCCTGGTCCCTGCACTGCCGGGGCCGGACCGCGCACGCGCAGCCCGGCCCCGGCACACAGGGTTTGCCTAGGCGAGGAAATCATAGTCTGCCGGGTTTATCGACTCGGTCACTTCCCAGTATTCGACGTTGGTGAAGGGCCAGATCTGGGACACCCGTCCCTTGGCGTTCTGGTACCAGGTGCGGACGTAGGGCTGGCCCCAGGCCATCTGCCGGTTTTCCTCATCGACCCAGGCCACGAACCGTTCCAGGGCTTCCGGCCGGACGTCCAGCGCCTTGACGCGCCGTTCCAGGACCTCACGGACCGCTTTCAGTGCGTATTCGGAAGCACGTTCGAGCATAAAGTGGAGGCTTCCGGCCACCACGCCGCCCACGTTCGGGCCGTAGATCATAAAGAAGTTCGGGAACCCGGGGACGGTAATGCCGTTGTAGGCGCGGGCATCACCCTCCCACGCGTCGTGGATTTCGACGCCGCCGCGGCCCCGGATCTCAATGCCTTCGAGGTACTCTGACGGCCGGAACCCGGTGGCGTAGACAATGATGTCCACTTCGTGGCGGGTTCCGTCCTCCGTAACTATCCCAGTGGGCGTGATTTCCCGGATCGGGGACGTCTCGAGAGCCACATGGTCAGAGGTGAGCGCCCTCGCCCATACACCGTTGTCCCGCAGCATCCGCTTCGCACCGGGCGGATAGCCGGGGATGGCATGCTGGAGCAGCTCCGGGTGCCCGCTGAACTGTTCGCCCAGGATGCGGGTGAGTTCCTCGCGGACCTCCTGGTTCCGGGCGGAAACACTGAGCGGAGCACCGTGCCAGCCTTCCTCGGCCCGCACGGTGTGGAACCGGCCCGGGATGCCCAGGACGGTAACCCACAGCCGGTACCACTGCGCATAGTGGGGCACCTTCGCGCTGAGCCAGGAAAACACCTCGGTCATCGAGTCGTGGTAGCTCGGTGCCGGCAGCATCCACGGCGCGCTGCGCTGGAAAACGACCATGCTCTCCACATCCGCGCAGATCGCGGGAACAATCTGGTACGCGCTGGCACCGGTGCCGATCACGGCTACGCGCTTGCCCCGGTAGTCAACCGTCTCGTCCCAGTCCTGGGAGTGCATGGCGACACCGTCGAAGGAATCCCTGCCGGGGAAGTCCGGAATGTTGGGGATGTCCAGCTGGCCGGTGGCGGTGATGACGGCGTTGAACGTCCGGCGCTGTTCGGTTCCGCCCCGTACGCGCGTGAGCACCGTCCAGAGGCCGGTCTCCGAGTCCCACTCCGCGCTGAGCAGGCGGGTTCCGTACTCCACCAGGTCTGCGATTCCGGACCGTTCGGCCACGGTTTCCAGGTATTCGCGGATCTCGGCACCCTGCGCAAACTGGTGCGGCCAGTCGGCGCGCTGCGCAAAGGAGTAGGAGTAGCCAAAGGTGGGGGTGTCCAGCCGGACGCCCGGGTAGCGGTTCTTCTGCCAGGTGCCGCCGAGCCGGTCGGCCGACTCGATGATGCTGAAGGGAACGCCTGCCTGCCGGAACCGGTGCGCAGCTGCGAGCCCCGCAACACCTGATCCGACGATCAGGGCGGAGAATTCCCGGCCCGCAGCGACGTCGTCGAACTGCCAGTCCGGCGCACCGTTCTTATCCGGGGCCAGATCCAGCTCGTGGCGCAGCATTCCGTCCCATTCCGTGTGCCCGTTGGCCAGGAACTCGAGGATCGTGCCGGTTTCAGTGTCGCTGAGCATCCGGCTGCGGGTAATTCCCTCATCCCGCAGCCGGCGCAGGCCGGCCAGTGCCGCCGTCCGGCCGCGTTCCTGTGCTTCGGCGCTCATGCCGCCGTGCGGGTGGTTAACGGTGTCCACCGGCGTCAGCGGAGGACGCAGGTCAGGGGTCAGGAAACTGGTATCCCCGGTTGCGGCGGCCAGGGCTGCCAGCAGGGCGGGAAGGTCTGCAGCTTCAGCAATCCTCTGCAGTTCCTCATCCGACTCAGTGATCTGCTCGCTGTGTTCCTGCCAAAACAGGTCATCAGGGGCCTGCACGGCTGCGTCGAGGCCGGCGGCACTCATGCGCCCACTCCCGTGAGCCGGGCCGGCTCGCTCTGTCCGGTGACGTTGGTCTTGGCGAACTGCACACGTTCGTAGACCTCGGCGCGGAGTTCACCGAACCGCGCATCCGAACGCGTCAGGAGCTGGTCACGGTCGGAGGGGAGGTCAATCTCAATGTCGTTCTGGATCACTGTCGGGGAGCTGGAGAGCACCAGGACCCGCTCGGCGAGGTAGACGGACTCATCGATGTCGTGGGTGACGAACAGGATCGTCATGTTGTGTTCTTTCCAGATCCTGCGGACCAGGTCCTCAAGATCCGCGCGGGTCTGGGCATCGACGGCGGCGAACGGCTCATCCATCAGCAGCACGCTGGGCCGGGAGGCAACCGCGCGGGCAATGGCCACGCGCTGCTGCATACCGCCGGAGAGCTGCCAGGGGTATTTGCTGCCGGCCTCGGACAGGCCCACGTCTTTAAGGGCGTCGGCCACCCGGCTGGTGCGTTCGGCCTTGGACAGGCCCGCGCTCTTCAGCGGCAGCCCGACGTTCGCTTCAACCGTCATCCAGGGGAAGAGGCTGCGGCCGTACTCCTGGAACACGACGGCCATGCCCTTTGCCGGGCCGTTGACCGGCTGGCCGTCGAGGACCACGCGGCCGGAGGTGGCCCGCATCAACCCCGCGATGCACTTGAGCAGCGTGGTCTTGCCGCTGCCGGAGGGGCCCACCAGGCAGGCAAACTCGCCGTCGTGCAGGTCGAAGGTGAGCGAACGCACCGCTTCGAATTCAGTCCCGTTGCCGGTCTGGTAGATCTTCTGCAGCTGGTCTACTTCGAGGCGGACCGTCTTGGTTGCGTTAGTCATTCTTGTTCTCCTTCAATCCTTCGTACCAGGCGAGTGTCCGCTTCTGGATCATTTGGAAGACTGCAGACAGCGCGACGCCGATGATTCCCAGGAGCAGCACGCCGCTCCACATCTCGGGGATGGCAACGCGGTTTTGGAAGTTGATGGTCCAGTGCCCGATCCCGTCCGTGGACGCGAACATTTCGGAGACGACCATCAGGATGAGCGCGACGGCCAGGCTCTGGCGGATGCCTGCCATGATCTGCGGCGAGGCTGCCGGAAGAACCAGGTACCGCATCCGGTCCAGGCCCTTCAGACCGATCACCTTGGCGGTGTTCTGCTGCACTTCATCGATGGAAGTGACGCCGGCAACCGTGTTGAGCAGGATGGGCCAGACACAGCTGAACACGATCAGGGTGATCTTCATGGCGTCGTTGATGCCGATGAGCAGCAGCAGTACCGGGATCAGGATGGTCGAGGGGACCGCGCGAATGAACTCGAAGAGGGGTTCAAACAGCCAGCGGATCCACCGGACGTAGCCAATGACGACGCCGACGCTGACGCCGATCACAATCGAGAGCAGCAGCCCGGCCAGCAGCCGGTACAGACTCGGCAGGACATCGGAGGCAAACCGTTCGGAGAACCAGATGCTGAAGAAGCGGTCCACCAGCATCGCCGGTTCGGGGATGAAGAAGTTGGTGGTCACCGAGGTGTAGATGACCCACGCCGTGATCAGGATCAGCGGCAGGCCCAGGAAGTACCCGGTCTTTTTCAGGACGTTCGTCATGCCGCTTTTCCTCCGCGTACCGATTCGTGCCAGAACAGGGTTTTACGCTCCACGAACCGCATCAGCATGTTGATGATGATGCCCAGCAGGCCGCTGGTGATGATCAGGGAGAAGATGGCCGGTGCCGATCCGTTGATCTGGGCCAGTGCCACTTCCTGGCCCAGGCCGGGTGTGCCCACGATCAGCTCCACGCTGATGGCCAGTACCAGCGCAACCGTTGCCGCCAGGCGCAGCCCGGTCATCAAGAACGGCAGCAGCGTGGGGAAGATGAGGTAGCGGACCCGTTCCATGAACGAAAGTCCCAGTGTCCTGGTGGTGTCCATAGCCACCTGATCCAGGTCAGCGATCCCGTAGAAGACCTGGATCAGCACGATCCAGAAGCAGGCATAGATGATGATCATCAGTTCCGAGCCCAGGCGCGGGCCAAAGAGCAGGGCAGCGATCGGAATCAGCGCCACGGCCGGGATAGGCCGGAGGAACTCGACCGTCGAATGGGTGGCCTTCACCAGGAAGCTGTTTGAGCCGATCAGAACGCCCAGCACCAGTCCGGCCACGGCGGAGATCAGCAGTCCCAGAAGCCAGGCGCGCAGCGTGTGCCCGGTGGCGACCCAGAAATCGGTATATGCCAGGTTGGCGATAAACCGCTCAAGGACCTCGGTGGCGGGCGGCAGGTGCCGGGAATCCACCAGGCCGGTCACCGCGGCTGCCTGCCAGATCAGCAGGAAACCGAGGACGCCGCAGGTCCCCAGCAGCGCCGGACCAACGCGGAGCCAGCGCGCCGATGACCGCGCTGCGGTCGATGTAGCTGGGTTGGCCGTCATGACCAGCCCCCTTTCGGATAACAGAATTGAGAAGCCTTGGGCGGGCGGGGGGGGCGCCCGCCCCCCCGGGGGGGGTTGTGTGCGGGCGGGGGGGTTAAACAAAGGGGGGGG
>NZ_JAXIOM010000075.1:0-16582 GCF_049311025.1 Arthrobacter sp. 3Tela_A | reverse complement strand
ATACGAGATCTTGCCTAGTCTCGTGGGCTCGGAGTTGTGTATATGAGACAGGCAGCAGCTGCCTAGGCCAGCTTCAGCACCCGGTTGGTCTCGGCAAGGATCTCGTCGGCCAGGGACTCGTTCTCGTTGAGCTTGATGCCGTAGCCCGGGACCATTTCCTTGATCTTGGCTTCCCAGCCCGGGAACTCGGCCGGGAAGCAGCGCTTCATCAGGTTGATCATGATGGGCGGGGCGGTGGAGGCTCCCGGGGAAGCGCCCAGCAGTGCGCCGACCGTGCCGTCCGCGGAGGTGATGAGTTCGGTGCCGAACTGCAGCACCCCGCCGCTCTTCGGATCCTTCTTGATGACCTGGACGCGCTGTCCGGCCGTGATCAGATCCCAGCCTTCGGTGATGGCCTCGGGGTAGAACTCGCGCAGGGCCTTGGTCTTGCCTTCACGTGACTTCAGGACCTCGGTGACGAGGTACTTCACGAGGGACATGTTGTCCTTGGCAACAGCCAGCATCGGCACCAGGTTATGCGGGCGCACGGAGAACGGCAGGTCCGTCAGGGAACCGTTCTTGAGGAACTTGGGGGAGAATCCGCCGTAGGGTCCGAACAGCAGCGACTTTTTGCCGTCCACGAACCGGGTGTCCAGGTGCGGTACGGACATGGGCGGGGCGCCTACAGAGGCCTGGCCATAGACCTTGGCGTTGTGCGCGGAGATGATCGACTCGTCGGTGGAGCGCAGGAACTGCCCGGAGACGGGGAAGCCGCCGTAGCCCTTGCCCTCCGGGATGCCGGAGCGCTGCAGCAGGTGCAGTGCGCCGCCGCCGCCGCCGATGAATACGAAGCGGGCCGAGACGGTCCGGGAGGCCTTGGTGGCGCGGTTGCGGACGGTGACGTCCCAGCCGCCGCCGGAGTTCCGGGTGAGGTTGGTGACTTCGTGGCCGAAGTTGAGTTCGGCGCCGTTGGCACCGAGGTAATTGACCAGTTCACGGGTGAGGGCGCCGAAGTCCACGTCGGTGCCGCCGGCAACGCGTGAGGCAGCCACCCGCTGGCCGGAATCGCGGCCCTGCATCAGCAGCGGAGCCCACTCGGCGATCTTGCTGTGGTCCTCGGAGAACTCCATGGACTTGAACAGCGGCTGGGCGCTGAGGGATTCGTAGCGCTTGCGCAGGTACTCGGAGTGCGCGTTTCCCCAGACGAAACTCATGTGGGGCAGCGGGTTGATGAAGCCGCCGGAAATGTGGCCCTGTTCCACCAGGTGGGCCCAGAACTGGCGCGAGACCTGGAACTGTTCGTTGATGCCAACAGCCTTGGCGGGATCAACGGTGCCGTCCGGGCCGGCCGGGCTGTAGTTCAGTTCGCACAGGGCCGCGTGGCCGGTGCCTGCGTTGTTCCAGGGGTCGGAGCTCTCGGTCCCGGCGCGGTCCATCCGCTCATAGAGGGAAATGTCCCAGTCCGGTGCCAGCTGCTTCAGGAACGCCCCAAGGGTCGCGCTCATGATGCCGCCGCCGATCAGCAGTACATCAGTTCTGTTGGCGGACTTCTCCGCCGGGCTCTCAGCAGTCAACTTCATATCTCCAGTCACGTGGACGCTAGCCTTTGAAGCCTATCTCTCCCAGTGGTGCTTACTAAAATTCGGCCGGGTTTGTCACCGTGCCGCCCGTTACACGCTAGTCCGAGAGACGGACGTTGTTGAAGACCTCATTCAACACCGGGGACGTGGGGTACTGCGTCACGCGGGGTGAGAGCGTGAGGGTGGAGATGGGGAAGGCCAGCGGAACGGCGGGAACCCGGGTGGAGATGCGGTCCGAGATCGACCGGTAGGCCTCGGCCCGTTCCTCGGCATTGGCGAGGGTGCGGGCGCGGTCGACCTTCGTGAAGAGCTGGGCGTCGTCGTAGCCGAATTCCTCGGTGTAGGAACCGAACAGGGTACCCACAAAGTTGTCCGCATCCATGTAGCTGCCGGACAGGCCGGAGAGGTGGAGCGCGCGGTCCCCGTTCTTCGAGACAGCTTCGAGATAACCCTCTGACCATTCCATCGGCACCGGCCGGATGTTGAAGCCGGCTGCGGTGAGCTGCCGGCTGAGCTCGGCGTAAACCTTTTCCGGGTTGGGCAGGTAAGCGCGGGTGACGCGTCGCGGGTAATAGAAGGGCAGCTCTTCGCCGGCGTAGCCGGCCTCTTCGAGCAGCTCCTTCGCGCGCTCGGGATTGTGGCCGTAGTTGGTCACGTTGTCCGAGCGCAGTCCCAGCTTCTCGGGAAGGAACTGGTTGGCTGACTTGGTGCCGTTGAGGAACAGGCCCTCCAGCAGGGCGGGCTTGTCGATGGCATGGGCAATGGCCTGGCGCATCTTGGGCTCATCGAGCCCGGGGAAGTTCTGGTTGATGCCCAGATAGAGAATTGAATACGGGTCGCGCTGCAGGATCTGCATCCCGGCGCGGGCCAGTTCACCGACGTCGGAGACGGTGACCAGGTCGTAGCCGTCCACCTCTGCGTTCTTCAGCGCGCGCAGCCGGGACTCGGGGCTGGTGATGGTGCGGAACACCAGGTCACGGATCTGCCCGTGTTCCCCCCAGTAGTCCGGGTTGGAAACCAGCGTCAGTTCGTCATCCACCCAGCTGGAGAACATAAACGGTCCGGTACCCACCGGGTGCTGGCCGTAAGCCGAGAGCCGTGTCCCGTTCCGCTCCTGGTTGAGTTCATCGGCGTTGCCGCGCTTCAGTGCCTGGGGAGAGGAGATCGCAAATTCCGGTGATGCCAGCGCCGGGATGAGCCCGGGCAGGCGGGTGTTCAGTTCCAGCCGCACTGTGTACTCGCCGGCGGGGACGCAGGACTTGAAAGCGGACAGATCCGGGGTGTCCGCAAATCCCTTGAAGACAGAGCTGAACATCAGGACCTCAGGTCCCCGTGCCGACTCCGGCAGGTTGTACCAGCGGGCAAAATTCGCACACGCGGCCTCCGCGTTGAAGGGCGTGCCGTCGTGGAAGGTGACTCCGCGGCGGAGGGTGAATTCGTAGGTCCGGCCTTCATCCGATTCGTTCCATTCCTCGGCAAGCGCGGGCACCGGGGCGGAAGTGAGGGGGTCGACGCCGACCAGGGTTTCGAGGATCTGGCGGGTTACACGGTGGGATTCAGTGTCCACGGCCAGGAAAGGGTCGAGCCCGCTGGGGCGCGCCGCGGTGGCGAACGTGAATGCAGCTACCGGTCCGGCGGCATTGGAGGCAGAGGGTGAACCGCTCGGGGACTCTTCTTCCGGCCGCGCGGCGGTGCAGCCGGCCAGGGCGAGCGCAGCGGCAATCGCGGAAGCTTTGATCACGGAGCGCCGCGTGGCGGAATTAGTCACAGCTGCTGGGTTCTCCTTGAGGCACGCACCAGCCCGGCCTGGGCGGTGGATTTCTTAGTCTAAATGATAAAAAACCGGTAAAGGCGGGTGAGAGTTGCCTCACAACAGGGCTTTGGTAAGGCAGGATATGGAAATGACTGAAACCAGCCCTGAATCTTCGCTGCTCGAAGTGACCGATCTCGCCGTCGGCTTCCAGACCATGGATGGCCCCGTGCAGGCGGTACGCAAGGCCGGATTCAGCCTCGGTGCCGGGAAAACCCTGGCGATCGTGGGCGAATCCGGTTCCGGAAAATCCACTACTGCGATGGCGGTGATTGGGCTCCTGCCGGGCAACGGCAAAGTCTCTTCCGGCAGCATCCGGTTTGACGGCCAGGAACTGGTGGGACTGCCCGAATCGAAGATGCGCGCCATCCGGGGCCGGTCCATCGGGCTGGTTCCCCAGGACCCCATGTCCAACCTCAATCCGGTCACGAAGATCGGCACGCAGGTGGCGGAGACCCTCCTGGTGCACGGTATGGCAACTTCCAGGGACGTGGACCGCAAGGTCATCGAGGTACTCACGGCGGCCGGTCTTCCCGATGCCGCCGAGCGTGCCAAGCAGTATCCGCATGAATTTTCCGGCGGTATGCGGCAGCGTGCCCTCATTGCCATCGGACTGGCCTGCCGTCCGCGTCTGCTGATCGCCGACGAGCCCACCAGCGCGCTGGACGTCACCGTGCAGCGGACCATCCTGGACCAGATCGGACGGATGACGGACGAGCTTGGCACTTCCGTCCTGCTGATTACCCATGACCTTGGGCTCGCCGCTGAGCGTGCATCGGACCTGGTGGTGATGCACCGCGGCGAGGTCGTTGAGACCGGTCCAGCCCGCCAGCTGCTTGAAGACCCGCAGCACCCGTACACAAAGTCCCTTGTCAGCGCGGCTCCCAGCGTCGCTGCTGTCCGTCTCAGCCCGGGAGCTTTCGCGGCTCCTGCCGCTGAGCGGCTGACCCTCGTGGACGGAAATGTCCCGGACTCTGCCGCTCGGGCGGCTGAAACGGCTGGCAATTCTGCGGCCGGGGAAAGCGCTGCGCCGGACAACATCGTTGAGATCCGGGACCTTAACAAGGTGTTCAAGATCCGGGGCAAATCCGGAGACTTCCACGCTGTACGGAACGTGAGCCTGGAGATTCCCCGCGGCCGGACCGTGGCAATCGTGGGGGAGTCGGGGTCAGGCAAGACCACTACCGCCCGAATGCTGCTCAAGCTGATCGAACCGACCAGCGGTTCCATGACCTTCGACGGGGTGGACATTGCCTCGCTCGCAAAGGGCCAGCTGAGCGATTTCCGCCAGCGGGTCCAGCCGATCTTCCAGGACCCGTATTCTTCACTGGATCCGATGTTCACCATTGAGCGGATCCTCGACGAGCCGCTAAAGACCTACAAGCGAGGCGACCGCAGGGAACGGGCTGCCCGCGTCCGCGAGCTGATGGAGCAGGTTGCCCTGCCCGCATCCATGCTCCGCCGGTATCCGGCAGAGCTCTCCGGCGGGCAGCGGCAGCGCGTAGCGATCGCCCGGGCGCTGGCGCTCAAACCGGAACTGATCATCTGTGACGAGCCCGTGTCCGCGCTGGATGTGCTGGTGCAGGCACAGATTCTCAAGCTGCTCGGGGACCTGCAGCGGGACCTCGGACTGAGCTACCTCTTTATCAGCCATGACCTCGCCGTGGTCCGCCTCATCTCGGACTACGTGTGCGTGATGAAGGACGGCGAACTCGTGGAGGCAGCGACGTCGGAGGAAGTGTTCCAGAACCCGCGCCACCCCTACACACGCAAGCTGCTGGCATCGATCCCGGGCAATGAGCTAAACATCCACGACGAGCTGGCTTCCTAGGCCTGCACTAAGAGAGGGGATGACGGGGATCGAAGAAAGCCTGATCGACTGGGACCGCGGGACCTGGCGTAACCCGCCGGTCCGGGCTGTCGCTGACGGGAACAGCCTGCAGGTGGCCGCCGCCGGGCAAAGTGATGCGTGGAGGCATACCTCGTATGGGTTTGTCCATGACAGTGCACATGCCCTCCTTGCGCCGTTAGGCGCTGAGGGCGCAATGGAGGTCTCGTTTCTCCTGGACTACTCGGAGCAGTTCGATCAGGCGGGAATCTTCCTTTACGTCTCGGAGCCGGTGTGGATCAAGGCCGGTGTAGAGGTCTCCGACGGGATGCCGCAGGTTGGCGCCGTTGTGACACATGAAGTCTCGGACTGGTCGGTGGCACCTGTTCCGGAGTGGATTGGCCAGGAGATCACCGTGAGGTTGAGCAGGGCCGGTGACGCTGTCACGATCAGGGCTCGCGCCGGCGATGAACCTTTTCGCCTCATCCGCGTCGCACCCCTGAGTAAGACCGCCAGCGCCCAGGCTGGCCCGTTTTGCGCTTCGCCCACGCGGGATGGCCTCACTGTCACCTTCACCCGATGGGTCGGAACCGAAGCGGATCCGTCGCTTCACCCTGAGTTCGACTAGGGCCGCGTGCTCCGGTGCCGGCCGGAACAGCAAAGGGTCCGCTTTCCCGGAAAGGAAAGCGGACCCTTTGCTTTGCGGCGAACCGCCGGCTACTTGCGTCTGGTCTTGGGATCCAGGGCCTCACGCAGGGACTCGCCCAGCAGGGTGAATCCAAGAGCTGTGATGGCAATGCAGATGCCCGGCAGGAACGCCAGCTGCGGCGCCACCGCCAGTTCGTTCTGCGCGTAGGTCAGCATCCGGCCCCATTCGGCGCTCTCCGGACGTCCGCCGCCGAGCCCCAGGAAGGACAGGGCAGCGGCGTCGATCACTGCTGTGGCCAGGGTCAGGGTGGCCTGGACAATCACGGGACCCACGCTGTTGGGCAGCAGATGGCTCATGGTGATGGTCCGGGTGCTCAGGCCCAGTGCCTGTGCGGACAGGACGTAATCCGCTCCGCGCTGGCTGATCATCGAGGAGCGCAGGAGCCGGGCGAAGATCGGCACCTGCGATACACCGATGGCAATCATGACCGCGGACGGTGTCTGTCCCAGTACGGCAGCGATGCTCACCGCCAGCAGCAGGTTGGGCACCGAAAGCAGGATGTCCACGAAACGCATAATGACGTTGTCCACCCAGCCGCCGAACCCGCCGGCGATCACGCCGAGCAGCATGCCGCCCAGCAGGCCGAGGGCCGTGGATATGACACCGATCAGGAGCGAAGCGCGTGCTCCCCAGATGAGCTTGGAGAGGACGTCTCCGCCGAACCTGTCGAGGCCCAGGGGAAAACCCTCTACCTCGCCCGGGCCGGGAATCGACGTCGGCGTGATCTGGGTGCGCCCGGGCAGTTCCTCGCCGCCGTAGGGCGCAAGGAGCGGCGCGAAGATGGCAACCAGAATGAACAGGCCCACGATGACTGCGCCCGCGATTGCCGCAGGGTTGCGGCGCAGCCGCCGGAAGGCGTCCTGCCACATTCCGCTCCCGCGCGTGTCCGGGGCTGAAGGCTCATCCGGGCGGACTGCCCCGCCGGAAGGAGGGGGAAGAACTGTACTCATTGCACCCTCACCCTCGGGTCGATGAAGCCGTAGGACACGTCAACCAGCAGGTTGATCAGTGAATACGCTACGGCGATGAAAATGATGAAACCCTGCAGCACGGGATAGTCGAGGTTGAAGATGGCATCCCGGAGGAATCTGCCAACCCCGCTGAACGCGAAGACTGTTTCCGTCAGCACCGCTCCCGAGATGAGCAGCCCGGTCTGCAGGCCGATCGTCGTCGTAACGGGAAGCATGGCGTTGCGCAGCACGAACCGGTTGCGGATGGTCCGTTCCATCAGGCCTTTGGCCCGGGCAGTGCGGACATAGTCTGCACCCTGGACTTCAAGGACCGAGGCACGCGTAATGCGCACGATGATGGCCAGCGGAATGGTGCCCAGTGCGATGCCGGGAAGCACCAGGTGCATCAGGGCATCCCAGGACGCGTCCCATTCCCGGGTCAGCAACCCGTCCAGGACGTAGAAGTCCGTCACGTGCGTGGCGTTGATTCTCGGATCCTGCCGCCCGTCCGTGGGGAAGAGGGGAATCTGGATGGCCAGGAGCCATTTGAGGATAAAGGCCAGGAAGAACACCGGAACGGTGATGCCGATCAGGGACAGCACCACGGAGGAGTGGTCCCAGAAACGGCCGTAGTGCCGGGCAGCCAGGTAACCCAGGGGGATGCCGATGCCGATCGCGAAGATGAGCGCCACGGCAGCAAGTTCCAGGGTGGCCGGGAACCGGGTGGCGAACTCTTCGAGGACCGGACGGCCGGTGACCGTGGAGACGCCGAAGTCACCCTGCAGCAGTTTGCCCACATAGGTGAAGTACTGCTCGATGAGCGGCCGGTCGAAGCCGTAGGCCTCATTGATCCGTGCGATGGCCTCAGGTGTGGCTTTGTCTCCGAGGAGCGCAGTGGCTGGGCCGCCGGGAAGGCTGCGGACCCAGATGAACAGAAGGATGGACAAGCCGATCAGGGTCGGGATCAGCATTAACAGGCGCTTGCCTATAACTCGCAGCACGAGTGTCCTTTCTCAGCCGGTTGTGCGGCTGCGGAAAAGGTAAGGACAGAACGGACCGGGACCCAGCCAAGCTGGATCCCGGTCCGGTTCGCCGCTACTTGTTGAGCTTGATCTGGTTGAACACTTCGTCGTTCACGGGGGAGGCGGGGTATGAATCCACGCGGTCCGAGAAAGCGAGCGACGGCGCCGGGTGGGCCAGCGGCACAGCCGGGACGTACTTGGCGATGTCGTCGTTGATCTTCTCGTACATCGGGGTCTGCTCCTCCAGGCTGCTTACCTGGCGGGCGGCCTCGAGCTGGTCAAAGATCTCCTGGTTGGTGAAGCCGAATTCAGGCTTCTCCTGACCGAAGAACACACCCACGAAGTTGTCCGTGTCGTTGTAGTCGCCGGTCCAGCCCAGCAGGTGGATGCCGTGGTCCTCAGTGGCCTGGACGCGGTCGAGGTAGTCCGGGGACCACTTGCTCGGCTGCGGGTTGACCTTGATGCCCACTTCCTCCAGCTGTGCGGAGATGTTGGAGAACACCTGCTCCGGAGTCGGCATGTACGGGCGGGAGACGCCGGTCGGGTAGTTGAAGTCCACCGTGAAGCCGTCCGGGTAACCGGCTTCAGCGAGGAGTTCCTTGGCCTTCTCGGGATCGTAGTCGTACGTGGTGACGTCTTCGTTGTAGCCGTTGACGACGTCGGGAATGAACTGCGTTGCAACCTTGGTGCCTTCGGGAAGGGTCTGGTTGACCAGCGCTTCCTTGTCGATCGCGTGCGCGATCGCCTGCCGGACCAGCGGATCGGCGAGCTGCTCGACCTTCTGGTTCATGCCCAGGTACAGGATGGTGAAGGGGTCGCGCGGAATGACCTTGAAGCCGGCGTCGGCCAGGGCCTGGGTATCGGCCGGAGCCACGAGATCGTAACCGTCAATGTCGCCGGACTGCAGGGACTGGCGGCGGGAGTTGGGATCATCGATGACGCGGAAGATGATGTCCGTGACCTGTCCCTGGTCGCCCCAGTAGTCCTCGTAGGCGGACAGGGTGATCTGGTTGCCGACTTCCCAGCCCTCGAACTTGAAGGGGCCGGTGCCGGTGGGGTGCTCCTTGGCATAGGTGGTCAGTGTGGGGGCCTCGGCAGTGCCGGAGGCCTCGTCTGCTGCGTACTCTTCCATCGCCGTCGGGCTCTGCATGGAGAAGGCCGGCAGTGAGAGGGCGGCGATGAAGCCGGCGAAGGGCTTGGCCAGGGTGACTACGGCCTGGTTCTCGGCGGGAGCTTCGCACGACTCGTACGTGGCGGTCTCCGGGCTGTCAGCGAAGCCCTTGAACAGCTTGCTGTAGTAGTAGGCGAGGCTCTCTGCCTGCTGGATGCCGGTGAAGTTGTACCAGCGGTCGAAGTTGGCGCAGACGGCCTCGGCGTTGAACGGCGTTCCGTCGTGGAAGGTGACGCCCTCTTCGAGGTCAAAGGTGTAAGTCAGGGCGTCCTCGGACGTTTCCCAGGACTTGGCCAGCAGCGGTGCGGGATCGGCGGTGCCGGGCTCCACGCCTACGAGGCCTTCGAAGATCTGGCGGCTGACCCGGAAGGACTCGCCGTCGGAGGCGAAGGCGGGGTCAAGGGTCTTGGGATCGGAGGACGCGGCGAAGACGAAGGTGCCGTCAACCTCGGAGGCTGTCGCGCCGTCGTCCGCTGCGTCCCGGTTGCTTTCGGCGCAGCCTGAGAGCACGAGCGCGCTCATGGCCAGTCCGGCAGTGAGGGCGGCAGCCCGTCGCCGGGTCTGCCGGCTGAGAGTGAATCTGCCAGCAAGGGTCATTTTTCTATCTCCTCTGGGCGTGAGGTCCGTTACCCGCCGGGTGGCCGGAAACGTCCATTGTGTTGTGCAACACACGTGTAGTCCCAGAGCCTAGCGTTACGGGCGGGATGGTTTGGGACGCTAAGCGTGTCCTGCCCGGTCACAATTCGGTTACACAGTTCCCCGCGGATTTGCCGGAATCGCATGGACAGGCGCGGGGCCCGGCCGTAGCGTCGAATGGTGGGAACATCCTCTGCCGGTAACGGACACCCTGGCCTGGCAGCGCTCGCTGCCGGGGCGGCCGTTGGGCTGACCGCAGCAGCGGCGGCGGCCGTGCTGGAGAGGCTGCGCCGGAACCCGGTCATCTCCAGGGGTCTTCGGTTTCCCCCCGGGGAGCCGAAGGCAGGCGCCAATGCCGTCCCGATCAGCGCCCGCAAGGATCCGGACCTCCCCGGCTGGAAGCAGGGGATGCCGGGCTCGGCGGAGACCGTAACGGTGGAGGTCAGCTCTCTCGACGCCGGAACGGGGATCCCGCACCGTACCTGGATTGTCTACAACGGACCTGAATGGCAGTCCCGGCCGGGGGAGCTTATGGTGCCGCCGGGGCATTCCCGGGCGGCGGATAGGGCAGGCACGCTGTGAATCAGGTCTCACTTGGCGGTTTTGGTTTTTTCCAGGCGAAAAGTACTGGTAGAGTTTCATGTCGTTGCCGAGCGCAAAGAGCTGGTTACACCAGCACAAACGCTCAAGCAGCTGCCAGCACCTCTAGCTCAATTGGCAGAGCAATTGACTCTTAATCAATGGGTTCCGGGTTCAAGTCCCGGGGGGTGCACAGTAGGAAATCCGCCGCTCCGGTTCCGGGGCGGCGGATTTTTTTGTGCCTGGCTGCGTGTCTTCCGCTGGCGATCCTGCTGCCGCCTGCCGCCGCAGGATGCCCGGGCGGCCGTTTAGGCAGGACGCAAAAAGGATGGTAGAGTATTTTCCCGGTGCTGATCGCCGGGGAAGTTCATTCCGCAGGATCACCGCCACGCACCTCTAGCTCAATTGGCAGAGCAATTGACTCTTAATCAATGGGTTCCGGGTTCAAGTCCCGGGGGGTGCACAGTTGAGGAAAGCCCCGTTAGGACCGGCAGCAAGCCGGGACTGCGGGGCTTTTCGTTTACCCCGTGCCAGGTCGATGCCGGCCTCGACCCTTCCTGCGCCTGGGGTGAAGCGTCCGCATCGAGAATCCTGTGAAGGGCGCCCCTGGGCCGAGGTGCCCGTCAGCCCCGTGTCACATTCGGCCCCAGCGGGCTCGCGCCAGTGCGAATATCCCGTAGCAGATAAGCCCGGCTGCAATCACGAGGATCAGCGGCGCGCCAAAGGGATAGTCCAGCAGGGCCTGCAGGCTGCCGTCCAGTCCGGTAGATTCTTCCGGCTGGTGGTTTACGGCAGCGGCAATGAAGAGCAGTCCCACGAGGAACAGCGCCACTCCCTTCCCAATGTGGCCCGCCACGCCCAGCGCATTGAGCAGGTGACCGCGGCGGGTGTCCTCGAAGTACTTCAGCTCAGGCCTAAACCGC
Source organism: Arthrobacter sp. 3Tela_A (assembly GCF_049311025.1). NCBI lineage: Bacteria > Bacillati > Actinomycetota > Actinomycetes > Micrococcales > Micrococcaceae > Arthrobacter > Arthrobacter sp. 3Tela_A. Next base: position 5,395 of record NZ_JAXIOM010000075.1, on the reverse strand, counting down.
CGGGCGGACCCCTTGAAGACGAAGTACGCACCAATGCCCAGGATCAGTGCGCCAACCGCTCCCAGGGCCGGCGCACCCGCGGGTGAGGCCACGACTGCGGCGCTGAAGTCGGAGGTCCTGTCCCCGGAGTCCCGTCCCGTGCCGCCCGCAAAGGCGGCGAACGTCGCAGCGACACTGCCGTAGATGAAGACCAGCGATCCGGAGGAGATGCCCTTGGCAAGCCTTTCCCTCGTTGGCCTGCGGCGCACGCGTACGGTAGCTTCCGCGAACTGCCACAGTGCCAGGGACGCACAGGCAATGCACCCGGCCCACATCAGCAGGGGGCCGAACGGTTCCGAGCGTGCAAGAGGCCCGATGGCACCGCTGGTCTCCGCCTGGCCGTAACCGCCAAAGGCAACACTCGCCGCAATGGAGCCAATGAGGATGTGCAGCAGGGCCAGCACGGCGAACCCGGACCGTGCCAGGAAGTCCAGTCCTGGGCTGTCGGCGGCTTCCTCCAGTGCCTGGGCAGCCTCGCTGCCGGCTGTCTCCCCGCCGGGCTCGGCAGTCATCGCCACATCCTTCCGCGAACTTTTCCGTGATTGTGGATCCAGCGTAGTGCCCGCGGGGCGCCGGGAATGCGCCGCGCTTAAACGCCGGAAGGGCGCACCGGCACGGTGCGCCCTTCCGGCGTTTATGACTGTTGTTCCTGTGCAGCCGCCTAAGCAGTCCTGGAAGCCGTATCCATGGGAACGTCCAGGGGGGCATCCAACGGTACCGGGAGGCCCGGTACATCCACTGCCATGTGCCAGCGGGGGTTGCCCAGCTCACGGATTACCGTTCGCAGCTGGCTGCGAAGGTCCTCAGAGAGCAGTTCTCCGCCGTCGAGGAGTGTGCGCTCGATGTCCTGTGCCTCGTGCAGGGCTTCAATGCCCGCGGGAGTAATCGACACCATGTGGCTGCGCTTGTCGAGGTCGTTTCGTACCCGGGTTACGTGCCCGTGTGCTTCCAGACGTGCAAGAGTCTTGCCCATTGTCTGCGCTTGGACGCGGACCAGCTGCGCAAGATGCGCCTGTGTCATGGGGCCCTGGGAATCCAGAACTCCAAGGGCGATAACGCCCGCGTGGGTCACTCCTATTCGTACCAACCGCTCATTCCAGGCATGTTCAACCAGGCGGGCGGCTGTTGATAAGAGGCGACCGGTGGGCCAGTGCTCCATATCCGGCATAAAACTGAACTCTTCCTTTCGAGTGCGGATTCACGCGGCCTGATCGGATAGCCTACAAATCCAGTGTCTAGGATAGCCAACCGCAAGCCTGCTGTCGTCCTGTGACACAGCGTTTGCTCAATTGATACCTAAGGAGCCCGCCTTTTATGTCGAAACTCACCCCCGGTGACCCGGCGCCCGATTTCACTCTGACGGCTTCGGACTCCTCTGTTGTGTCCCTCGCGGACCTGCGCGGCCGCAGCGTCATTGTTTATTTCTACCCGGCAGCAGCAACTCCGGGATGCACCAAGGAAGCCTGCGACTTCCGGGACAACCTGAATTCACTTGCCGCTTCCGGCTACGCCGTCCTCGGCATCTCACCGGACAAGGTGGAGAAACTGGCCAGGTTCGCCGCAGATGAAGCCCTGAACTTCCCGCTGCTCTCCGATCCGGACCACGCCGTGGCCGAGGCCTACGGTGCATGGGGCGAGAAGAAGAACTACGGAAAGACCTACGAAGGGCTGATCCGCTCCACTGTCGTCGTTGATCCCGAGGGCAAGGTTTCCCTCGCCCAGTACAACGTCCGCGCAACCGGACATGTTGCCAAACTGCGCCGTGATCTCGGTCTCGACTGAACCTCAGGTACACTAAAGGCTGGCTTTGGCCGGGAAACCGGCCAGCTTGCCGCGCGCGAGTGGCGGAATTGGCAGACGCGCTGGATTTAGGTTCCAGTGTCTTCGGACGTGTGGGTTCAAGTCCCTCCTCGCGCACCACAGCAAAACACCCCGGTCACGGCCGGGGTGTTTTTCTTTTCCCGGCGGGCACCGAAGCTAGGCTATGGAAGCATGTCAGCCGAACCGAAAGTGCGCACTATCACGGTGCCCACCCCCCAGCTCCTTGATGCCCTCCAGCCGCTTCCCGCCGGAATGCGGGGCGCACTCTGGGACTTCGACGGCGAGCCCGACGGCGTTGCCTACACGGACATCGATGCCGTCGTAGCCCCCTACCAAGGCGATACATCCTGGCAGGCGGGCATCTCACGGGTGCCCAACCTGAAGCTTCTCCAGGCCCAGACCACAGGCTACGACGGGCTGCCGGAACTCGCGGGGCCGGCAACAGCGGTCGCAAGCGCAGCAGGCGTTCACGCAGCTGCCACCGCGGAACTGGCCGTGGGGCTGATGCTCGCCTCACTGCGCGGAATCGATGCAGCGGTGCGGAACCAGCAGCAGGGATTATGGAACCCGTTCCGGTACCCCGGGCTCGCGGACCGGAAGGTCACTCTGGTAGGGGTGGGCGGCATCGGGCAGGAGATCGCAGCACGCCTTGATCCGTTTGAGGTCCGGCTCACCCGGGTTGGCAGTACGGCGCGGAACGACGTCGGCGGGCACGTTCACGGCGTGGATGAGCTGGTGGATCTCGCTGCGGATACCGAGGTCCTTGTGGTTATCACTCCGCTCACAGAACAGACCCGCGGCCTCATCGACGCACGGGTCCTGGGCGCACTTCCCGACGGCGCGCTGGTGGTCAATGTGGCCCGCGGCCCCGTGGTCGACACCGAGGCGCTGACCAAGGAAGCAGTTTCCGGCAGGCTGCGCGCGGCGCTGGACGTTGTGGACCCGGAGCCGCTGCCGCCAGGCCATCCGCTCTGGAACTGTGCCAACGTGATCATCACGCCGCACGTTGGAGGCAACTCAGAAGCCTTTACCCCGCGGATTGAAGGATTCCTCCGTCGCCAGGTGCAGCGGCTTGCGGTGGGGGAGGATCCGCTGAACCTGGTCCAGCCCGGCCCCTGGGGGGCAGGGCTGAGCTGGCAGCCGGACTGAGCCTAAGCCAGGTCCAGGAAGACATCCAGGAAAGAGTGGAAGTCGGACCGGTCGCCGTCCTGGCGCAGGATGCGGTGCACGCTGCCGGGAGCGGCCGGAAGTGCTGCCTCGGATTCAACTCCGAAGCGAAACACCCTTCCGGTGCTGGTGCCTACCTCGTAGCTTCCCGGTGCCAGTTCATCGGCATGGGAGAGATTGGTGGTGTTAATGGCGGTGGGAGGTTCCAGGCCCTGCAGGGAGTCTGTTTCGAACGGCGCGAACACCAGCTCAGGGGGACTCCAGCGGTAGCCCAGGACAAAGTAGCCCGCTGAATCCGGCAGGGGAGTGGCGCAGACAAGGTTGTAGTCGCCGTAGTTGGGCATCTGCGAGTCGAAGACGCGGCGGAGGGCGGACTTGAGTTCGTCGCTGGCGTGGTCGTCTTCCGGTCCTGTTTCCGCACTCATGCTCCCCAGTGTATGGACACGCACCCCCATCAGGGGAAGCGCGCCGGGGCAGCGGGGAAAGTTCATCGGGCCGTGCAGTCCGCGTAACCCGGACGTAACACGGCCGCCGGCGCTGCGGCTGGATGCGCGGGCCCGGTCGGGAAAGGAATAGGATTTTGCTATGACCACGGAGAGCACCCCTGACATCAAACCCCGCAGCCGAGTCGTCACCGACGGTATCCATGCAGCGCCTGCGCGCGGCATGTTCCGCGCGGTGGGAATGGGTGATGACGATTTCGCCAAGCCCCAGATCGGCATTGCCAGTTCCTGGAATGAAATCACCCCCTGCAACCTCTCCCTGAACCGGCTGGCCCAGGGTGCCAAGGAAGGCGTACACGCCGGCGGCGGATTCCCCATGCAGTTCGGCACCATTTCCGTCTCCGACGGTATTTCAATGGGCCACGAAGGCATGCACTTCTCCCTGGTGTCCCGCGAAGTCATTGCCGACTCCGTTGAAACCGTGATGATGGCCGAGCGCCTGGACGGTTCCGTCCTGCTGGCCGGCTGTGACAAGTCCCTGCCCGGCATGCTGATGGCAGCCGCCCGCCTCGACCTTTCCAGCGTGTTCCTCTACGCCGGCTCGATCATGCCCGGCTTCGCCAAGCTGGAAGACGGAACCGAGAAGGAAGTCACCCTGATTGACGCCTTCGAAGCCGTCGGCGCCTGCGCCGCGGGCAAGATGAGCCTCAAGGACCTGGACACCATCGAACGTGCCATCTGCCCCGGCGAAGGTGCCTGCGGCGGCATGTACACGGCCAACACCATGGCCTGCATCGGCGAGGCACTGGGTATGTCCCTGCCGGGCTCGGCAGCGCCGCCCTCGGCTGACCGCCGCCGCGACGAGTTCGCCCGCAAGTCCGGCGAAGCCGTGGTGAACCTGCTGCGCAAGGGCATCACCGCCCGCGACATCATGACCAAGAAGGCCTTCGAGAACGCGATTGCCGTAACCATGGCATTCGGTGGCTCCACCAACGCCGTCCTGCACCTGCTGGCAATTGCCCGTGAAGCCGAAGTCGACCTCACGCTGGAGGACTTCAACCGCATCGGCGACACGATCCCGCACCTGGGCGACCTCAAGCCGTTCGGCCGCTACGTCATGTACGACGTCGACAAGATCGGCGGCGTGCCGGTGATCATGCGTGCGCTGCTCGACGCCGGCCTGCTGCACGGCGACTGCCTCACCGTCACGGGCAAGACGGTGGCCGAAAACCTGGAAGCCATCAACCCGCCGGATCCCGACGGCAAGGTGCTCCGGGCCATCGACAACCCGATCCACAAGACCGGCGGCATCACCATCCTGAAGGGATCGCTGGCCCCGGAAGGCGCCGTTGTGAAGTCTGCAGGCTTTGACGCGGATGTCTTCGAGGGCACGGCCCGCGTCTTCGAACGTGAGCAGGGTGCCCTGGACGCGCTCGACGCCGGGCAGATCCATGCCGGCGACGTCGTCGTCATCCGCTACGAGGGCCCCAAGGGCGGCCCGGGCATGCGCGAGATGCTTGCCATCACCGGTGCCATCAAGGGAGCCGGGCTGGGTAAGGACGTCCTGCTGCTGACCGACGGCCGGTTCTCCGGCGGCACCACGGGCCTGTGCATCGGCCACGTGGCACCGGAAGCAGTCGACGGCGGTCCCATCGCCTTCGTCAAGGACGGTGACCGGATCCGCGTGGACATCGCTGCCCGGACGTTCGACCTGCTGGTGGAACCCGAAGAGCTCGAAGCCCGCAAGGTCGGCTGGGAGCCGCTGCCGGCGAAGTTCACCAAGGGTGTCCTTTCCAAGTACGCCAAGATGGTCAACTCCGCTTCCACCGGGGCTTACTGCGGTTGAAACCTTCCCGAGGTGCGGCGCCGGCCTAAAAGCCTCCCCGGGGGGGGGGGGGGGTGGGGGGGGGCGCCCCGGGCCCCCC
>NZ_JAXIOM010000074.1:0-17688 GCF_049311025.1 Arthrobacter sp. 3Tela_A | reverse complement strand
CTCCTCCGCCCACCAACCCGCCCCCCAGCAGGCTTCACGCCCCGTGCGGGCAGCCGGCGCAAAACCGGTCCAGGCCAGCCCCAACGGCAACGGCAACGCCGGCCGTCCGGCAGCAGCCAGCGCGTACGCGACAGCACCGGGAACCAACGGAGGCTCCGCCCAAGCGCCGGGAGCGCCGTCGGGCACCCAGCCGTCGGGCACCCAGGAACAGGCCGGCCACGCCGGAGCCCGCCGCCCGGGCCAGAAACTCAGCCGCTACCAGCAGCTGCTCAATGAGGCAGCCCAGCGCGGCGGGGTTGCCCCGGCCGCCTCGGCCCGCGGCAACGTAGACTTGGCCTACGTCGAAGATGTACCCAGTGCCGACGATGTAACACTTGAAGATTCAGGGCTGGTTGGCCGCAAGGCGATCGAGCGGATCCTGGGCGGACGGCTGATTGAGGAACGAAGCCTCGACGGCCACGGCGTCCACCGGTAGCCGTCAGCAACTAACCGGAACAACAACTATTTCCCTAAGAAGGCCACGTGTACGAAGGTGCGGTTCAGGAACTGATCGACGAGTTGGGCCGCCTCCCCGGCGTGGGCCCCAAGTCGGCCCAGCGGATCGCGTTCCACATCCTTGAGTCCAACGCCGAGGACATGTCCCGGCTGGCTTCGGCCATTGTGACGGTGAAGGAAAAGGTGAAGTTCTGCCAGGTGTGCGGCAACGTCACTGAGCAGGAGACCTGCAACATCTGCCGGGACCCCCGCCGCGACCCCACCATGATCTGTGTGGTCGAGGAGTCCAAGGACGTGATCGCCGTCGAGCGCACCCGCTCCTTCCGCGGCCGCTACCACGTTCTGGGCGGCGCAATTAATCCGATCGCCGGCGTCGGCCCGGACCAGCTGCGCATCCGTGAACTGCTCAGCCGGCTCTCCGATGAGCAGATCAGCGAAATTATCATCGCCACCGACCCGAACCTCGAAGGCGAGGCCACGGCCACCTACCTGGTCCGTATGCTCAAGACCCTCGGCATCACCGTCACGCGGCTGGCTTCCGGCCTGCCCGTCGGCGGCGACCTTGAATACGCCGACGAAATCACCCTGGGCCGCGCCTTCGAAGGACGCCGCAGCCTCAGCTAGGAGCGGTTGGCAGCCTCCTACGCGATCCGGGTGCCTGCCGCCAGCCTTTGTGCAGGCGTACGCAGCCGGCGCCAGGCCAGCACCAGTGCCAGTGCTGCTCCCGCGAACTGCACGGTGAGTCCCAGCGGCCAGATGGGGAACGACGACGCCGGGGCGTCGAAAGCGCGCGGCTCGCCGTTGATGCACTGGGGTCCGCTGGATTCGGCTCCTGCCTGTGCGTACCGGACTGCCTGGCCGATTCCCTGCAGCGGGCCTCCGCTCATGCCGTCGTCAGAGTACGGCAGGGCGTCCGCCAGCACCACAAAGGGATTCGCGGCCAGGAGCCAGGCGGTGCGGTCTGTGTGGTAGACATCGACTTCAAACAGCGGCCCCACACAGCTGAATTCGGATTCGGTACCGGAGGGCTGCGGATAGGCGTCCTCCCACTGCGGCATGTTGGCTTCCACGGTTCCGCGGACCAGCGGCGTACTCAGGCCAAAGGCAATGACGGTGCCGATGGACAGCAGGGCCACCAGCATGTAAGTCACCACGATCGAAAACAGCGGCCGGTTGGCGAGCGTGGACACCGCCACTCCCAGTGCACACACCACCCCCAGCTCGAGCCCGAGCATCAGCAGGGAGATTGCAGCAATGCCGGGGTTCACCCCGCCCAGTGCCAGCGCCCACAGCAGGAACGGGACACTGGCGGCCAGGAACCCGAGGGAAGCGATCCAGGACGCCAGCCATTTGCCGGCGAGCAGTTGTCCGGGCCGCAGCAGCGTCACCTGCAGGACCGCCAGAGTTCCGGCTGCCCGGTCACCGTTCACGGCGTTCGCTGAAAGGGCAGGTGCCACCAGCAGCCCGAAGAACAGCACAAAGGCGACCATGAGTTCGAAGAGCACCTGGCCTGCAGCGGCCTCCTGGTCTGTCACCCAGGCCGTGAACGCTGCCACCAGGCCGATCACCACAAACCAGACTGCCAGCAGGATGTACCAGCCGCGGGAGCGCAGCCGCTGTTTCATCTCCAGTGCAAAAACAGTCCCGACGCCCTTGAAGAAACCGAGTCCGGTGTCTTGCGGGCTGAGTGCTGTACTCATGGCTTCTCGGCCTCCAGGCTCATGTATGTCTCCTCCAGTGCTCCGCTGGCCGGCGCGAAGGCATAAACCTCGACGCCGGACTGCACCAGGTGCCGCAGCACGTCCGCGGCCTGCTCCTCACCGCCGAGCTGCACCCGCACGTGGCTGCGCCGGGTTCCCTCCCCCACGGCCGCGGCCAGGCCGCGGGCTTCCAATGCCCGCAGCAGCGTGCCGGTGTTCCGGGCGCTGACGGCGTACCAGCGCAGCTGCGTCGCGGCGTCGTCCAGGCTTTGTGTCTTGACGGTCACACCGCCGGAGACGAACACCGCACGGTCTGCCATCTCATCCAGTTCGGAGAGCACATGGGAAGAGACCAGGATGGTCTTGCCGGCGGCTGCCAGGCGCCGCAGCAGCAGCCGAAGCTCCACGCGGGAGCCCGGATCCAGCCCAGAGGCCGGCTCATCGAGCAGCAGCACTGCCGGATCGTGGATGAGCGCACGGGCCAGGCTCAGCCGCTGCTGCTGTCCGCGGGACAAGACCCTCGCCGGTTTGTCAGCGAAGTCGGACAGCCGCACTTCGGCGAGCAGTTCCCCGGCCCGCTGCGCGGCCGCGGCAGGTGCCATGCCGTACAGCTTGCCCATCGTGACCAGGATTTCAGTCGTGGTCAGCGAGTCCCAGACGCCCAGGGTGTCCGGCATCCAGCCAACGGAGCGCCGCACGGCCAGCGGATCCGTCACCGGGTCGGCACCGGCGATCCGGATACGCCCTGAATCCGGGGCCAGGAGGGATGCCAGCATCAGCAGCAGGGTCGTCTTGCCGGACCCGTTGGGGCCGATCAATCCGGTGACGGCGCCCGGCGGCGCCTCGAACGTCATGCCGCGGACGGCCTGCACTGTCCCGAAGCTGCGCGCAACGCCGTCGGCGGTTATTCCGCCCGGTTCCTCAGTAGTCCCCATCGGGTCACCCTATAGTCCGGATCTCCCGTCCCAGCCTGTCTGCAGGTATATGTCGCAGTACTTCCGGACGGCCGGCCCCGGCAACTTTCCCTGTACGGGATTCGTTAAGTACAGGTTGAGCGGCATGTCGGCGCCATTTCAGTGCCGCAGCAGCGCCGCTATAGACTTTGGAAGTTGGCCGCCGTCGTGCGGCCTTTTCCACGGACATTTATTGCCGCAGCGGCATACACGCCGCCGGCAGCAACTTGGAAGAGTTCCAGAGAGCGTGTACGCATGAGCCTGATAGTGCAGAAATTCGGCGGATCCTCCGTATCGGACGCCGAAGGCATCAAGCGCGTCGCCAAGCGCGTAGTGGATACCCAGAAAGCCGGGAACGACGTCATTGTGGTGGTCTCCGCCATGGGCGACAGCACCGACGAGCTGCTGGACCTGGCCGGACAGATCACCACCGGCGCCTACCCGCGTGAGATGGACATGCTGCTGAGCTCCGGGGAACGCATCTCCATGGCCCTGCTGGCCATGGCCATCAACGAACTCGGTGCCTCAGCCCAGTCCTTCACCGGCAGCCAGGCCGGCATGATTACCGATGCGATCCACGGCAAGGCCCGGATCATCGACGTCTCCCCGCACCGGATCAAGACGGCCATCGAAAAGGGCGACGTCGCGATCGTCGCCGGTTTCCAGGGCATGAGCCGGGACAGCCACGACATCACCACCCTGGGCCGCGGCGGCTCGGACACCACCGCCGTTGCCCTTGCAGCAGCGCTCGACGCCGATGTGTGCGAGATCTACACGGACGTCGACGGCGTCTACACCGCCGATCCGCGGGTGGCCCCGACCGCCCAGAAGATCGAGCAGATCTCCAGCGAGGAAATGCTCGAGATGGCGGCATCAGGTGCCAAGATTCTTCACCTGCGCTGCGTGGAATACGCCCGCCGCTTCGGAGTGCCGCTGCATGTGCGGTCCTCCTTCAGCCAGCATGAGGGGACCTGGGTACTGCCCAGCCCGGATGACAAGATCAAGATTCAAGAGGGAGAACCCTTGGAACAGCCCATCATTTCCGGCGTCGCGCATGACCGCTCCGAAGCCAAGCTCACCGTCGTGGGCGTCCCCGACATCCCCGGCAAGGCCGCGGAGATCTTCGGCATCGTGGCAGGCGCCAACACGAACATCGACATGATCGTGCAGAACGTCTCCACCAAGGGCTCCGGCAAGACGGACATTTCCTTCACCCTGCCCATCGTTGACGGGCAGGCCGCCATGGCTGCGCTGAACGCCGCGAAGGCCGAGGTTGGCTTCGACAGCATCGACTACGACGAGCAGATCGGCAAGCTCTCCCTGATCGGTGCCGGTATGCGTTCCAACCCGGGCGTCTCGCACAAGTTCTTCGAGGCGCTGCACCTGGCCGGCGTGAACATCGACATGATCTCGACGTCGGAAATCCGCATCTCCGTGGTCACCAGCGCTTCCAAGCTCGACGACGCAGTCCGTGCGGTTCACGCAGCGTTCGGGCTCGACGGCGAAGCGGAAGCCACCGTGTACGGCGGCACCGGCCGCTAGCCGCAGCTCAGCGACGAAGGGCGTCCGGGAAACCGGGCGCCCTTTTTCGCGCGGCGTACGCGTTCAGCCGGTCAGTACAGGTGTTCGCGGAAGAGCGGCGAGTGCATGTAGTCCTGGTACACCACAGGTTCTGCCGGTTCGCGGTGCGGCTTGCCGTCCACGTACTCCCGGTCCACTCCGTAGTGGTGCCCCTCGCTGTCTATTTCAACGACGTAGTCGGTCAGTTCGGATTGCGGAAACTCATCTTCGGGCAGCTTCGGCTCTCCGCCGCTGCCCGGATCCGGCATGGTTGCCATGTGGATCCCCTCCTTCAAGGACCAACGCAGGTCCCTTCAGGATAGGGTTCCGGGGCGGAAAAGGACCCTACCTGCGAAAAAGTCAGTCCTTCTTGCGGGGCAGGATGTAACTGCTGCCGTCCGCCCTCTTTACCGTTTCCCACATGGCCTTCTCCTCGGCCTGCTGGGCTTCGAGGAGGCGCTTGTTTTCTTCGGTCATGTCATGGGTCAGGGAGGAGCTTTGGGCGGGGCCAAAGATGAGCCTGGCCTTGCCGGTTACACGCATGAATTTTGCCGTGAAGCTTTCCCGAGCTGCCATGAGAGATGTCCCTTCCGAGGTTTACCTGTGACCTATAGTACGCTAATTGTTAGTGCCCTAAGCATTTGTGGCTTCAGCCGCTGGGCCCGCCAGACAGGGAAGAAGGACTCAATGGACACCGGCACCGCAGACGACGATCTGCTGTTAGAACACCAGCTTTGCTTTGCCCTGTCCGTTGCCTCGCGCTCCGTCGTCGGCGCCTACCGGCCCGTGCTCGACGAGCTGGGCATCACCCACCCGCAGTACCTGGTCCTGCTGGCCCTCTGGGAAGATTCCCCCCGCACGGTCCGCAACCTGGGGGACACCCTGCTGATGGAACCGGCCACTCTTTCTCCCATGCTGAAGCGGCTGGAAAGCGCGGGCCTGGTGGAGCGCAACCGCGCTCCGGGCAACGACCGCGCCCTGGCCGTGGACCTGACCGGAAAGGGGCGGGCGCTCCGCCAGCAGGCGACGCAGATACCGGCCGCCATGCTGGAACGGCTGCAGCTAACCCGGGAGGAAGTCCACCAGTTGAACACCACCATGCGCCGGCTCATCCAGGCCACCCAGCTTCCGGAGCGCCACACACAGCAGTGAATGTGCAAATTGAGTGCCCCGAGAGGCACAATAGTACGCACAGAATAACAAACCGGTAACGATCAGCACGTGGTATATAAGCCGCCTTATAAGTCAAAACTGCAAACCGAATCGAACTACTCTTCTTCGCGTCCCACATAAAGCACCAAATGGGCGGGGTGTCTCCGCCCACAAGGAGAAGATTCCCGTGGCAACACCCCCCTCATCGCGGCACCAAACGCCCCCCGCGACGCCCTCCGGCAGCGCGGGAGGTGGATCCCCAAACGGTTCCGGGGCATCGGGGGCAACACCGCGAAAGGCCTCAATCGGCCAGCGCGCTGCCCGTGCCCTGCGCAGGGACAAGAAAAATTACCCGCATGACACCCATCCCGGGCTGGTTCCCGGCATCGCTGTCGACGAGCAGCGCGTACGCTACGGCACCGACCCCCTGGTGTTCGGTGTTGCCGCCGTGCTCATCCTGGGCTTCGTCGCCTGGGGTGTGTTCTCCACGGAGTCGCTAAAGTCGGTCTCCGACGTGGCGCTGGGCTGGGTTGTGACCAACACCGGCTGGCTCTTCAGCTCACTTATCGCCGTGATCCTGGTCTTCATGCTTTTTGTCGGCTTCAGCCGCTACGGCAAGATTCCCCTCGGTGTGGACGGCGAAAAGCCCGAGTATTCAACGTTCTCCTGGGTCGCCATGATGTTCTCCGCCGGAATCGGCATCGGCCTGTTCTTCTTCGGACCGTACGAGCCCCTGTCCTACTTCATGACACCAAACCCCGGCGAGGCAGTCCCCGAAACCGCAGTGGCGCTGCACAAGGCCATGGCACAGTCCTTCTTCCACTGGGGCTTCAATGCCTGGGCGATTTACGCGCTGGTCGGCGCTGCTATTGCTTATGGTTCCTTCCGTCGCGGGCGGGTGCCCCTCATGAGCGCCATCTTCACCCCGCTGCTCGGACGACGGAAGACCGAAGGCGTGGCCGGGCGCCTGATCGATATGTTCGCAATCGTCGCGACACTCTTCGGCACGGCGGCGTCACTCGGCATCGGCGCCATGCAGATTGGCCGGGGCGTGGAGATCATCAGCGGCATCGGGCGGCTTCCCAACGCAGTCCTGATCGGCATCATCGCCATCCTGACGGCAGCATTCATCGCCTCGGCAGTCTCCGGAATCGGCAGGGGCATCCGCTGGCTCTCCAACGTCAACATTTCCCTTGCCATCATCCTGGTCGCCTTCATCTTCCTGACCGGGCCGACCCTGTTCCTGCTCAACCTCATTCCCTCTTCGCTGGCCGAATACCTGTCCGACCTCCTGCACCTGATGAGCAAGGGCCCGTCCTGGGGTGCCGAAGCAGCGGACTTCTCGGCCAACTGGACCGTCTTCTACTGGGCCTGGTGGATTTCCTGGTCCCCCTTCGTCGGCATCTTCCTGGCGCGCATCTCCCGCGGCCGGACACTGCGTGAATATGTGCAGTACGTGCTTGTAGTGCCCACCCTTGTCTCGGTGATCGCTTTCGGCGTCTTCGGCGGCACGGCTATCTGGATGCGCATGCAGGGCATGGACATCTCTGCCGACGGCGCTCCGGAATCCCTTTTCTTCCAGGTCCTGGACGGACTGCCGCTGAGTACCATCACCCCGCTGCTGGCGATGTTCTGCATCGCCATTTTCTTCATTACCTCGGCGGACTCCGCTTCCCTGGTCATGGGCAGCCTGTCGCAGCGCGGCAAACCGCAACCTGACCGGAAAGTCACCGTCTTCTGGGGCCTGGCCATGATGGGCATTGCCGTGGTCATGCTGCTGGTGGGCGGAAACCAGGCGCTGTCCGGGCTGCAGAACCTGATCATCGTCTCGGCCTTGCCGTTCGCTGTGATCCTGGCGCTGATGATGGTTGCCCTGATCCGGGATCTGCAGACTGACCCGCTGATCATCCGCCGGGAGTATGCAACGGCCGCCCTGGAGAACGCCGTCCGTGCCGGGATCGACGAGCACGGCGACGACTTCGCGATCACGGTGGAGAAAACGCCCCACGGGCAGGGGGCCGGAGCCGACTTCGATTCCCACGACCGCACCGTCACGGACTGGTACCAGCGCACCGACGAAGACGGAAAGCCAGTGGAGTACGACTACGAATCAGGTGAATATGCCGACGGCTGGACGGCCGACGACGATTCTGCGGCCGCCGCGGAGCCAGACACCGGCAACGGGGACTCTGATCAGGACCGAGGCAGCGGGGCGTCCGGGGATCACCGCCGGACCCCGGTCAGCTAGGCCCTTGAGCGGCACGGCGGGATAATGGGTGGCGTGAGCCTCCCTTATTCCGCCGTGCTGGCCGAGGACCAGTGGCTAGCCCGGCAAGCCGTCTACCAGGAGCGGGTCCGCCCGTTCACGGAAGGCTTCCTGCGGCGGCGCTCCGCCGGGCAGAAACACCCGGTGGAGGACTTCCTCTTCACTTACTACTCCCTGAAACCCGGCCAGCTAATGCGCTGGCACCCGGGCGCCGGCGTCGTGCTTACCGGTGCCGCAGCGGCGGAGCGGGCGGACTGGAAGTTCTACCGGCCTCTGGCACAGGAGGAACTGGCCGCGGCCGGCCTGGACCCGGAGATCCAGGCGGTCACCGTGGACGTGGCCGGCTTTGCCGCCGCGCGCGGAACGGCCGCCGGCTTCACCCGGATGCTGCTCTCCCGCACCGCTGCACGGAAACCGTCGCTGGGCTGTTTCGGCATGCATGAGTGGGCAATGGCCTACAAATCCGACGTGAACGGAATCCGGCATGAATACCTCGGCCTGCGGCTGGGCGCCCAGGGGACGGATGATCTGGTGGAGCAGAGCCGAATCCGCTGCACCCACTTCGATGCGTTTCGGTTTTACGCGCCGGAGGCCATTGGACTCAATGAACTGACTCCCACCCGGGAAAACCAGCGCGACCTGGAACAGCCCGGCTGCCTGCACGCGAACATGGACCTGTACAAGTGGGCCTACAAGCTGACGCCGCTGCTTCCCGCGGACCTGGTGATGGACTGCTTCGAGCTGGCCTGGCGGATCCGGGAAATGGATATGCGGGCCTCACCCTACGATTTGCGGGACTGGGGATATGAACCAATCCAAGTAGAGACGCCGGCGGGGCGGGCGGCGTACGCTTCCCTCCAACGCGGTTTTGCCGAGGAATCGCAGCAGCTGCGGGTCCGCATCCTGGACCTGCTTGAGCCGTTCCAGGAGCAGCTATGCACCCCGAACCCAGTGGAACTGTCCACCGCACCGGCGAAGAATCCTACAACCTGGTCCTGACCCGCCGCCTCTCCGGGAGCCCCGAAGAGGTCTGGCCCAGCTTTACCGACGCGGAGCAGACTGCGGCGTGGATCGGGCGCTGGGACGGCTCTCCCGAACCCGGCACAGCCTTTGACTTCCAGATGCTTTATGAAGAGGAGCAGCCAAACAGCCGCGCCCGGCTCTCCCAGTGCGTGCCCGGGCAGCGGCTGCGCGTCCTTATGGAGGACGAAGGCGGAAGCTGGGATCTGGAAGTCCGGCTGTGGGACGACGACGGCGGCACCCGGCTCGAGTTCATTCAGCACCTGGCGGATCCGGCCGCCGCTGAAGATACCGGCCCGGGCTGGGAGTACTACCTTGACCGGCTGAGCGCTGCGCGCAGCGGCGGGACCATGCCGGATTTCGACCAGCACTACCTCGATCAGGGTCCCCACTACGCCTCGCAGGCACAGAACGCAGCCGCCTCTCCCCCACCGACCTGACCCCCTTCCCATCAGGCACTGCGGGCATTGGCTAGGCTGTATGCCAATCGACTCGGAAGGTCTCACCACATGCTGAACCGCCTGCCCCGCACAGTAATGGCCCTTGCCGCTGCAGCCCTGCTGCTCGCAGGGTGCGCCGACTCGAATCCGGGCAGCGCGCCGTCGTCCTCCGAGCCCGCACCCTCGCCCTCCACAGCCGCTTCCTCGCCCGCTGCTGTACCCGCTGCGGCCACCTCGCTCAGCGTGGAGCTGATGGCCGACGGCGAAGCCATCACGGACAGCTGGACGCTGGAGTGCGAAGGCGCCAATCCGGCGGGCGAATCGAACGCCCCCGATCCCGCAGCGGCATGCGCTGCACTCGCCGAAGGCGGAACCGGCCTCTTCGCCGAACCGGGCAGCGACGTCGCCTGCACCATGCAGTACGGCGGTCCGCAGCGGGCCACTGTCAGCGGCACGGTGAACGGTGAAGCGGTCGAGGCGGAATTCGCGGCGTCGGACGGGTGCCAGATCAGCCGCTGGGAGGCGCTTAGCGGACTGCTTGGTCCGGCAACGGGGGCAATGTAGCGGGTCCGGCGGGGCTTCCGGCGGCGGGCAGATCCCGCTTGCGGCGCAGGTAAACCTGCTTGCGCACCCGTGCCACCACGTCCCCGCTGGAATCCCGGATTTCCACGGTGAACCACTCGAGTACTTTCGCGCCCCCGGACACGGCCTGGCGCAGCCGCTCGATGTCAGCTTCCGTGATGGCGAAATGGGCGTACACGTCGCCCTTGCCCGGCTTGATGAAGTCCACCTCTGCTGCGCGGTCCCAGATGACGTTCTCCTTGCCCAGATGGCGCAGGAGCAGCATCATCCAGAACGGGTCCGTCATGGCGAAGAGGCTGCCGCCGAACAGCACGCCCGCAACATTGCGGTTCCACCAGTGCAGCCGCAGCCGGACCGTGGCGGAGAGGAAGTCTTCGGGCAGCTCCGTGATCTTGATGCCGGAGAAGAGGAAGGGCGGCCAAAGGTTCATGGAGCGCCGGACAATTCCCGGGCGGGCAGCAACGAGTTTCACCGGTCCACTGTACCGAGTGTGATCCAGGCCATTCCAACTTCCATACTAAGTACCCTTAGGTCTATTATTGAATCAGCTTGCTTACTATCCACGTACGGACCGCGCTGTGACAGGCGCGCCGGGCTTAACCGGAGGAACCAGATTGTCGATTGAAGCAACACCCGAAGACCCGCAGTGCCCCGCCGTTCCGGGCACGCAGGCACCCGCCGAGTACGTGCCGTGGTGCTCGTACTGCGGCACCGATGAGTACCTGATCATCGAATCCGTGGAGCCGTCCAGGACTGCCGATGCGGCCGAGTTCCTGGAGATCAGCTATACCTGCGGCGAATGTGACCGCTTCTACGGCCACCCCGTCCGCCATTCCCCGCTGTGGGCCCGCGTGGCCATCGCCGAACCGGCCGAGACCGAGTACCTGCACTGCGGTGAGCCGATGAAGCCAAAGGACACCCGCACAGTCTCCCTCTCCGAGCCGCTGAGCACGGAGCCGGATGCCGGCACCGGGGATGTGCGCCTGGAGATCAACATCCTGCGCTGCAGCTGCGGCTTCCAGATCGAGCTTCCGGCCTAGCCCTACAGGCAGCCAAAACTCAAATCGAGATAGCAGAAAGTGCTCGTTTCAGCCCTGTAACGAGCACTTTCTGCTATCTCGGTGTGCGGCCGTAGAATGAAGGAGCAAGCTCGCGGAGCGCTGAATCAGCGTGAGACGGCAAGGTCCGCGGCCACCCCTTTTCACTCACAGGAGTTACCGGATGCCCCGGATCGTTGTTGACGTCATGCCCAAGCCCGAGATCCTGGATCCGCAGGGCAAAGCTATTGCCGGCGCGCTGCCGCGGCTGGGCCTCACCGGTTTCACCGGCGTCCGCCAGGGCAAGCGTTTCGAACTCACCGTTGACGGCGACGTCACCCCCGAAATCCTCGAGCAGGCCCGCACCGCGGCCGCCACTCTGCTCTCCAACCCCGTGATCGAAGACGTCACCCGCGTCGAAGTTATTTCGGAGGCCTGATCTTGAGCACCCCGCTGATCGGCGACTACTCCGTCGCGCCGGAAGACGCAGCCCTGCGCGCCGTCCGCGTCGGCATCATCACCTTCCCCGGCACGCTTGACGACCGCGACGCCGCACGCGCCGTGCGCCTGGCCGGCGGCACCGCCGTCGAGCTCTGGCACGGTGACGCGAACCTGCACGACGTCGACGCCGTCATCATCCCCGGCGGTTTCTCCTACGGCGATTACCTGCGCGCCGGAGCGATCTCCCGGTTCGCGCCGCTGATGGAGAAGGTCGTGGATGCATCCAAGGGCGGCCTGCCCGTACTCGGCATCTGCAACGGCTTCCAGGTCCTCACCGAGGCGCATCTGCTGCCCGGTTCGATGATCAAGAATGACCACCTGAAGTTCATGTGCCGTGACCAGCTGCTGCGTGTGGAGAACAACACCACCGCCTGGACCTCTGCCTACGCGCAGGGCGAAGGCATGGTCATTCCGCTGAAGAACCAGGACGGCCAGTACGTCGCCGACGAAAAGACCCTGGATGAGCTTGAGGGCGAAGGCCGCGTGGTCTTCCGCTACGACGGCTTCAACCCCAACGGCTCGCGCCGCGACATCGCCGGCATCACCAACGCCGCCGGCAACGTCGTCGGCCTGATGCCGCACCCCGAACACGCTGTGGAAGCCGGCTTCGGCCCGGATTCCTCCGCCCGAGGCAACGTCGCACTGCGCGGCGGCACCGACGGAATCGGCGTCTTCACCTCTGTACTCACCTCGCTCGTTGCCGGAGGCAAATAATGACCGTGTCCGCGAACTCCACCGCCGAGCAGAAAAAGTTCAACATCGACACCGTTGAGCACGCGGCGTCCACCCCGGACACCCCGCTGCCCTGGGCCGAACTGGGCCTGAAGGAAGACGAGTACAACCGCGTCGTCGAGATCCTGGGCCGCCGCCCCACCGCAGCTGAACTGGCAATGTACTCGGTCATGTGGTCCGAGCACTGCTCTTACAAGTCTTCCAAGGTGCACCTAAAGCAGTTCGGTGACAAGGTCACCGAGAAGATGAAGGAACACCTGCTGGTCGGCATCGGCGAGAACGCCGGCGTCGTCGACATTGGCGAGGGCTGGGCGGTCACCTTCAAGGTCGAATCCCACAACCACCCGTCCTTCGTGGAGCCCTACCAGGGTGCCGCGACCGGCGTCGGTGGCATTGTCCGCGACATCATCTCCATGGGTGCCCGCCCGGTTGCCGTGATGGATCCGCTGCGCTTCGGCGCGATCGACCACCCGGACACCGCCCGCCTGGTGCACGGCATCGTCTCCGGCATCGGCGGCTACGGCAACTCCCTGGGCCTGCCGAACATCGGCGGCGAAGTCGTCTTTGACTCTGTCTACCAGGGGAACCCGCTGGTCAACGCGCTGGCAGTCGGCGTTATGCGCCACGAGGACATCCGCCTCGCCAACGCCTCCGGCGCCGGCAACAAGGTGGTCCTCTTCGGTGCCCGCACCGGCGGCGACGGCATTGGCGGCGCTTCGGTGCTGGCTTCCGAATCCTTCGACGACGCCAAGCCCTCCAAGCGCCCTGCCGTGCAGGTGGGCGACCCGTTCGCGGAAAAGGTGCTCATCGAGTGCTGCCTGGAACTGTTCAAGGCCTCCGTGGTGGAGGGCATCCAGGACCTCGGTGCTGCCGGTATTTCCTGCGCCACCTCCGAGCTGGCCTCCAACGGCGACGGCGGCATGCACGTTGAGCTGACCAAGGTCCTGCTGCGCGACCCGTCCCTGACCCCGGGCGAGATCCTGATGTCCGAGTCGCAGGAACGCATGATGGCCGTCGTGACTCCGGAGAACGTCGAGGCGTTCGAAGCGATCATGGACAAGTGGAACGTCGAGTACTCCTGGCTGGGTGAAGTCACCGATACCGGCCGGCTGATCATCGACTGGGACGGCGAGACGATTGTCGACGTCGATCCGCGCACCGTTGCCCACGAAGGCCCGGTCTACAACCGGCCGTTCCACCGCCCCGAATGGCTCGACGACGTGCAGGCTGACTCGTTCGCTGCTGAGCGCCCGTTTGGCGGCGAAGCGGTGAAGCAGGCCGTGCTGGAGCTGATGGCGTCCCCGAACATGTGCGACAAGTCCTGGGTCACCAACCAGTACGACCGCTACGTGCAGGGCAACACCGCCCTCGCCATGCCCGACGACGCCGGCGTGATCCGCGTGGACGAGGAGACCGGCCTTGGCGTGGCAATCTCCACCGACGCCAACGGACGCTACACCTACCTGAACCCGTACGAGGGCGCCAAGCTGGCCCTCGCCGAGTCCTACCGCAACGTCGCTACCTCCGGCGCCCGTCCGATGGCCGTCACCGACTGCCTGAACTTCGGCTCCCCCGAGGACCCCGAGGTCATGTGGCAGTTCGCCGAGGCGGTCCGCGGCCTGGCCGACGGCTGCCAGGAGCTTGGCGTGCCCGTCACCGGCGGCAACGTCTCGCTCTACAACCAGACCGGCGGCGTCGCCATCCACCCCACCCCCGTGGTGGGCGTGCTCGGCGTGTTCGACGACGTCTCCCGCCGCACGCCGTCGGGCTGGCGCGAAGACGGGCAGGCCATCTACCTGATGGGCGTCACCCGCGACGAGCTGGACGGTTCCGAGTTCGCCAACCTGCGCGGACACCTGGGCGGCCTGCCGCCGAAGGTGGATCTGCAGGCGGAGAAGCTGCTGGGCGACCTGCTGATCAACGCTTCACGCGACGGCATGATCGACGCGGCGCACGACCTCTCCGAGGGCGGCCTCGCGGCTGCGCTGTCCGAGATGGCGCTGCGCTTCGGCGTCGGCGCCCGGATCGGGCTGGATGAAGTGGCCGAGCGCGACGGCGTGGACCTGTTCACGCTGCTGTTCTCCGAGTCCCAGGCACGCGCCGTCGTTTCCGTGGCCCGCAGCGAGGAAGTCCGGTTCAAGGACATGTGCAGCGCCCGCGGCTTTGCGCACTCCCGCATCGGCGTCGTGGACACCGAGATCGGCGCGCTGGACTTCCAGGGACACTTCGTCCTGCCGCTGGATGAACTGAAGGAAGCCCACGAGGGAACCCTGCCGAAGCACTTCGGCTAACCCTTCCCTCCCCCATCGAGAGGCCAGTTACGGCTCGTTTGAAACGTCATACGAGCCGTAACTGGCCTCTCGTTTTGGGTTTGGGGAGGCTCAGGCGGCAGATCGTCCTGCGCGCCAGCCGGCCGCCCACAGCGCAGCCCTGACCTTCTCCACTGCCGGCCGGGCGCCGTCGACCATGTGCCGCCTCGATATACGCACCTCTGTCCACCCGAGCGCGCGGGTCCGCTCTTCGCGGCTGATGTCGCGTGCCACCTGTTCCGGGTCCGAATGCCCGGCACCCTCATATTCAACCGCCACCCGGTACTTCCGGTAGCCCAGGTCCGGTTCGTGGTGAAGGACGCCGGCGTCGTCGACAATCGGCGCATTGACCTCCGGTTCCGGCAAGCCGGCTTCACCGAGCGCCAGCCTCAGCAGAGTTTCCGGCGGGGAGTCCGCGCCTACCCGGCTCAAACCCAGGGCCTCACGTGCCGTCCGGATACCGCGCTGGCCTGGATGGCGCCCGAGGATCGCGTCGAGGTTTTCCTTCGTGGCGTACGGCTCCCGACGTCCCTCAAAAGCTTCCCTCGGGAAACGGATTAGGTAGTCTGCCACTACTGTCAGGTCTTGGATGCTCAGGATGTTCGCCAGATCCAGCCATGTCCGTTCCCGCGATGTGATGACCAAGCCGTCTAGGGTCGTCACCTCGTCGGGCAGGAGCCGAGCCCGGTGACCGACGACGCCGACCCTGCGCGGGCGGGCAAGCCCGGCCGGTCGGGTGATGTGCACGTCCGCTGCTTCAGCGAAGCGCATCGGGAGCGGGAACCCCCAGGCTTCCGCCGCCGTCGTGTGCGAAGCAACTGAGAATGATGTGACCCGGGTGTACGCCGCAATGCGTTCCGGTGCCGTCAATTCACGGTGCCTCTGGTCCAGGTTATCCACTGCCCGGATAGCCCGGCTGATCCGCCGGATACGGATGTGCCTCAGCCGCTCCCTGCTCACTCCAAGGGCATCCGAGTCGTAGACGGTGAAAAACCGCGGACCCAGCGCGTCAGGTAATTCCTTGGGTGTTCTCATGACGAGCATTATGGTTTGACGAGCGAAACCGCGGATTTTGTTATCCACACCTCATCGAGAGGCCAGTTACGGCTCTTTTCGGCGCTCAAACGAGCCGTAACTGGCCTCTCGATGGTGGACAATATTGCCGTGACCATCCTTTCGAATGAGCCGGTACCCGCCAGCAGCCTGCTGACTGCGCGGTTGGAACTGGCTGCGATGTCGGCGGCAGACGTCGATGCCCTGATAGTCGGCACCCGCTGCGAGCTGTGGGCCGACGACTTTCCCCAAGGCGTCGACGAAGACGCCGCCCTGCAGTATTTCCAGGCAGGTTTGCTGGGCCCGCGTGCCGGGACCTTTGGGGCACGGCTGATCCGCGAGCGCGGCGGCCTGGTGATCGGCACCATTGGTTTCCTGGGCCCGCCCGTCGACGGCGCCGTGGAAGTCACCTACAACATCGTTCCCTCGCGGCAGAACCTCGGGTTCGCTACCGAAGCGCTCATCGCGCTGAGCAGGTTCGCGCTGAACCAGCCCGACGTCGGCTGCGTCACCGCCTACACCGACGAAGCCAACGAGGCCTCCGTTTCCCTGCTGCTGACGGCCGGGTTCATGCCGGTCGAATTCTCCGGACCCGCGCTGGCATTCGTGCTGCACAGCGAGACCCAGCTGCCCGACGCCGAAGACTGATCTGGTAGGGTCGGCCGTCAACCGAGGGGGACGGAATGAGGAAAGCATCGCGCAGCGACATGGCCATGCTTGCAGCCGGCCTGGTGCTTCTGGCTATGGGAACCGTCTCGGTAGCCGTGAACCTCCCGTATCTGCCCGACGGCGGCGGCTGGGACGCCGGCGTGCCCTGGGTTGCTGCGGGATGCGGCGTCGTGGGTTTTGCCTGCGGCCTGTGGTGCCTGGCCCAGTCTTGGCGCACCTCGGAGGTCACCGGCCTGGTGCTGCGAAGCGGCGGCGGCCTTATGTTCGGCGTGATCATGCTGGGCGTTTGCATCGCCTTGCTGCTGGCGGGCCTGACTGTTTCCCAGCCATCCGTGAGTACCGGCCTGCCGTCGCTGATCGCCTTCAACTTCATCCGCAGCCTGTTCACGCCCCGCCGGGAGGTTACTACGTCGCCTCCGCCAACCGCCGGGCAGCACGGTAACACCGGCAGGTAACCGGCTCCCGCTCCTCCTATGGGACGGGCGCGAGGTGGTCCTGGGATTGCGCACCGGCCTCAGCGGACACTGGTTTCCCGAAGAAGCCGGCAAGCACAAAGGCCATGGCAAGCGCCCCACCCCCAAATGCCGCCCGCTCGATTTTCGTCATGCGCCGGCGGAGCAGGGCAACGCCGGCGGCGGTGTTGGCTGCGCTCCACACGACGTTGGCTGCAGGGGAAGACGGGGCACGACCTGGCGGATTGGAAAACGGCGACGGGAACTCCCGGCCCTGAACGCCGCTAACACCGTGTGGAATGGCATTGACCAGAAAAACACCGGCTGCAAGGCTTGAAATCACGCGGGCGGCAGACATATAGCTCCTCAAGACGTTGGTGCTCGGCACTGTACCCGATGCTCCCCGGCCGTCACCGCGGCACCCGCTTCTAGGCACTCCCCGCGGCAAGACGCCGGGCAGCCCGGAAGTAGCGACGGGTGATCAGCTCCTGCGTCCACCGGTTAGCCGGACCGCCGGCCGCAACAAACCAGTTGGCGGGCCTGCTGTATGCCGCTACCCGGAAGAACAGCTGCCCTTCTGAAGTGAGCTCCGCGTAAAACCCTTCCTCCCCCGCTTCGGGATGGCCGCGCAGCGTGCCGTACCCGAATCCTGCACGCTGCCCCGGCACCGGCGCACCGCCCTCGAGCACCGGCTCGGCGCTCCACAGCACCCGGCACGGCGCCTGCCAGCGCAGCGGACCCAACCCCACCCCGGAGGCCATCTCCAC
>NZ_JAXIOM010000073.1:0-17732 GCF_049311025.1 Arthrobacter sp. 3Tela_A | reverse complement strand
GGCATTGGGAAGTTATGCAAAAATTCCATCCCAAAACAGATAACAATTACCCGCCGGGCGCCGGGGCGTTAAGGGCCCGGGCGCCCTGTCTTTTCCAAAACCCCCAGCAGCAGGCGGTAAGTGATTGGGAATAACCAAATTCCCAGCAACTATGACCTGCACTACACTTCTGCGAGTGCCGGGAGAACCCCCGGACCCGTTCTAATGAGGCTGACACTTTATGGTTACCTACATCGTCCGGCGGCTTCTGACCGCCGTGCTAATCCTCTTCGGGGCTTCGTTCCTGGTCTATCTCCTGACAGCGGCGTCAGGCGATCCCCTCCAAGACCTGCGCGAGAATCCCGCACCCAACCGCGACGAACTCATCCGTGCCAGGACTGAACTCCTTGACCTCGATGTTCCGGCACCCCTGCGCTATTTCTACTGGCTCGGCGGGGCCGTCAAGTGCCTGGCACCGTTCGCGGCCACCTGCGACCTGGGCCAGAGCATCCAGGGCGAGCAGGTGACTGATGCCCTGGCACGTGCCATGGGCGCCACGATCCTGCTTGTTACCACTGCCACCCTCCTGGCCATCATCGTGGGCATCTCCCTGGGCATCATCACGGCGCTGCGCCAGTACAGCTCGCTGGACTACGGCGTCACGTTCATGGCGTTCCTCTTCTTCTCCCTGCCGATCTTCTGGCTGGCTGTGCTCCTGAAGGAGTACGGCGCCATCGGGTTCAACAACTTCCTTGCCGACCCACAGATACCCCTCGCGGTGGTCTTGAGCGTCGGCGCCGCCAGCGGCCTGATCTGGGTCGTATTTGCCGGCGGCAGCCTACGGCGCAGGGCCATCGCGTTCGTGGCGGGCTTCGCGGTCGCCGCCGGTCTGCTCTACGTCCTGGGAGCCACCGGCTGGTTCGTCACGCCGAGCCTGGGCCCGGTTGTCATCGCAGTCACCGGTGTGGCCATTGCCTACGGCGTGACACTGCTCAGCGCCGGCCTGAAGAACCGCAAGGCGCTGTACTCGGCCCTGATCACCGTTGCCATCGGCGTCGTGGCCTACTACGCCCTGCAGCCCGTCCTGAACTCGGCCACCTGGCTGATGATGCTCCTCCTCGCCCTGGCCACCGTTGCCGTGGGCTGCCTGGTCGGTTACCTCATGGGAGGCTACGACCGTGGCCAGAGCATGCGCGGTGCTGCCCTCACCGGCCTGCTCGTTGGCGGATTGATCGTCCTGGACCGCTTTATGTACGCCTGGCCGTCCTACATGGACAACTCCCGCATCCGGGACCGGCCGATCGCCACGGTTGGCGCTTCCACACCGGGACTTAACGGCGACTTCTGGATCAGCGGCGTGGATACCTTCACCCACCTGCTGCTGCCCACGATCGCCCTGCTGCTGGCCTCCCTGGCCAGCTACAGCCGGTACTCCCGCGCCTCCATGCTGGAAATCATGAACATGGACTACATCCGCACTGCGCGCGCAAAAGGTCTTTCCGAGCGCACCGTGGTCATGCGGCACGCCTTCCGCAACGCCCTCATTCCGCTCGCCACAATCGTGGCCTTCGACATCGGTGCCCTGATTGGCGGCGCTGTGATCACCGAACAGGTCTTCGCCTTCAGCGGCATGGGCCAGCTGTTCGTCCAGGCCCTGCACCGGGTGGATCCCAACCCGATCATGGGCTTCTTCCTGGTAACCGGCATTCTGGCACTGGTCTTCAACCTGGTGGCAGACCTTGTTTATACCGTCCTTGATCCGCGCGTAAGGGTGAAGTCATGAGCACTACGTTTTCCGCCGAAACCCCCTCCAACCCGCCCGGAACAGAACCTGAGTCCACCGCCAAGGCGAAGACCAAGGGACTCTCGCAGGGACAGATTGTCCGCAAGCGCTTCTTCGACAACACCGCTGCGATCATCTCGCTGGTTGTCTTCGCGCTGATCTGCATCCTGGCATTCAGCTCCATCGGCTTTGCGGGTATTCCCGGCTGGTGGAAATACGACTACCGCCAGTTCACCGAACAGGTCAACGGCGGTGCACCCACCTTCGTCAACCTGTTCAACTGGGGTGAGCACCCCTTCGGCCAGGACCGCATTGGCCGTGACATGTTCGCCATGACCATGCGCGGCACGCAGCAGTCCATCATCGTGATGTTCCTGGTGGGTATCATCGCCTGCATCGTCGGCTCAGTTGTCGGCGCCGTTGCCGGCTACTTCCGCGGCTGGGTCGAAGCTGTCCTGATGCGCCTGACCGACGTCGTCATCATCATCCCGATCATCGTCATGGCCGCCGTCCTGGGCCAGATTGCCAACCGTCTGGTGGGCGCAGGAATCGGCGTCGTCCTCCTGGGAATCTTCCTGGGCCTGGCAACGTGGACGTCGCTGGCACGGCTGGTGCGCGGTGAGTTCCTCTCGCTGCGCGAGCGGGAGTTCGTCGATGCTGCACGCATCGCCGGCGCTTCCAACAACCGCATTATCTTCAAGCACATCCTGCCGAACGCCGTCGGCGTGATCATCGTAAACACCACACTGCTGATGTCCACGGCCATCCTGCTCGAAACCTCGCTGAGCTACATCGGTTTTGGCGTGCAGCCCCCGGACACGTCCCTTGGCCTGCTCATCAGCCAGAACCAGGAAGCGTTCCAGACCCGCCCGTGGCTCTTCTGGTGGCCGGGCCTGTTCATCGTGGCCATCTGCCTGTGCATCAACTTCATTGGTGATGGACTGCGCGATGCCTTTGACCCGCGGCAGAAGAAGTTCAATGCCAAGAAGGTCAAGGCAAAGAAGGCCGGCAACTAGTGGGAACGCTTTCCGCCGAAGCGGGGCTGGCTGTTCTAGGCCAGTCCCGCCAGGGCGAACAGCACTGCGGCGGCCGCAGCCAGCCCGAGGATCCAGCGCCAGTTGAAGCTCACCGCAGCGCGGGCGGCGTCAGTCTGGTCCGGATCGATCCGGCCGGCATTGACCAGGACTTCCCAGCGTTCGCGGACCATGCGGGCAGCCTGCCCGGAGT
Organism: Arthrobacter sp. 3Tela_A; assembly: GCF_049311025.1. NCBI lineage: Bacteria > Bacillati > Actinomycetota > Actinomycetes > Micrococcales > Micrococcaceae > Arthrobacter > Arthrobacter sp. 3Tela_A. Next base: position 14,743 of record NZ_JAXIOM010000073.1, on the reverse strand, counting down.
CCGTGTTGCTCAGGTCTCCCGGCCGCACCGAACCGCCGGCACCGTAGGTTGTGCCGGGGAGGTTCCGCAGATGTTCGGGCTTGCCCGCGTGGGTGCCCCAGACGCCGGGAGCGGGAGCGGCCCACGCCGTGTAGGAGCCCTTCGGGGTCACGAGCTTCAGCGCGAACTTGGTATCCACATGGATCAGGGCCGCCCACGGCACCTCAATGGTCCGGAAAGGGTTGTCCAGCCGGACACCGAGTTCGGACACCCGGACGCTGGGATACCAGAACAGCCACGCGGCTGCCGCGGGAATCAGGAACAGGGGAGCGGTGGCCAAAACGCCGCCGGCACCGTTGGTCCAGCCCGCGGAGAGAACTGCGGCGGCCGTGAGGGCTACGGCAATACCCACGAACCACTTGGTGGTGCGTGGACGGAAAACTTCGGTCTCGGGCTCGCTCTGCGGGTTCGGCATACCCCCATCGTTACAGCATTTTCAGGCGCCTCCGTAATCGGCCCGGTGATCCGGGGCCGGCGCGCAGCCTGGACGGAAGGAAACCACCGCCATGACTGAAACCATCAGCACAACACAGGCGAGCACCACGGGCCGGCCACCGGTCCTTGAGGTCCGCGACCTCTCCGTGGACTTCGGCGTGGACAAGGAATGGGTTCCCGCCGCGATCGGCCTGAACTACCACGTGAAGGCCGGGGAAGTCCTGGCCATCGTCGGTGAGTCCGGCTCCGGCAAGAGCGCCAGCTCCATGGCCCTGCTGGGGCTGCTGCCCAAAAACTCCCGGGTTACCGGTGAAGTCCTGCTGGACGGTGAACCGCTCCTGGGCCTGTCGCAGCATAAGCTTCGGCAGGTGCGCGGCAACGACGTCGCCGTGATCTTCCAGGAGCCCATGACGGCGCTGAACCCGGTTTATACAGTGGGCTTCCAGATCGTGGAAACACTGCGCCTGCATAACGAGCTATCGCCCGATGAGGCCAAAAAGCGTGCCCTTAAGCTGCTGGACATGGTGGAGCTGCCGGACCCCGAGAAGGCGTTCAAGTCCTACCCGCACCAGCTCTCCGGCGGCCAGCGCCAGCGTGCCATGATCGCCCAGTCACTCTCCTGTGATCCGAAACTGCTGATCGCCGACGAACCCACCACCGCGCTGGACGTGACGGTCCAGGCCGAGATCCTGGACCTGATGCGCAACCTGCGCAACAAGCTCAACTCGGCCATTGTCCTGATTACCCATGACATGGGCGTGGTAGCCGACCTGGCAGACCGCATTGCAGTGATGCGCCACGGAGTCATCGTGGAAACGGGTACCGCCAAGGAAATCTTCTCCAACCCCCAGCACCCCTACACCCGGGCGCTGCTGGAGTCCGTCCCGCACCTGGGGCAGGGCGCAGACGGAGACGGCGACGTGGACGTGGTTGCTGCGCTGGCAGCTGCCACGCACGTTGAGCTTGAATCCGTGGAGCAGGAAGAACTGGAGCGCCGGGAAGCGGAAGTCCTCTCCGGCCTTCGAACCGACGCCGCAGCCAAGGTGGACGCCGCCGGCGGCGAGCCGGTGCTGGTCCTTGAGAACGTGGCGATCGAGTATCCCAAGCAGGGCCGGGTGGCCGCCTTCCGTGCCGTGGAGGGTGCCAACCTGCGCATCCTGCCGGGCCAGGTCATGGGGCTGGTGGGCGAATCGGGCTCCGGCAAGACCACCATCGGCCGTGCCGCCGTCGGCCTCCTTCCCGTTGCCGAGGGCGAGCTGCGTGTGGTGGGGACGGACATCTCCGAACTGAAGCCCAACTCCAAGGCCATGCATGCCCTGCGCCGCCAGGTGGGAATGGTCTTCCAGGATCCGTCATCGTCCCTGAACCCCCGGCTGCCCATCGGTGAGAGCATTGGCGAGCCGATGTTCCTGGCCGGTGAAGCCAAGGGGGCTGCCCTGCAGCAGCGGATCGAGGAACTGCTGGACCAGGTTGAGCTGCCCCGTGCGTACCGGAACCGCTACCCGCATGAGCTTTCCGGCGGACAGAAGCAGCGTGTGGGCATTGCCCGGGCCCTGTCGCTGAAGCCCAAGCTGATGGTGGCGGATGAGCCGACGTCCGCGCTGGACGTGTCCGTTCAGGCCAAGGTCCTGGAGCTGTTCCAGAACCTGCAGCGCGAGCTCGGTTTTGCCTGCCTGTTCGTGACCCATGACCTCGCGGTGGTGGATGTCCTTGCCGACCACATCTGCGTGATGCGCAGCGGGCGGATTGTGGAACAGGGCACGCGTGACCAGATCCTGCGCAACCCGCAGGAGGAATACACGCAGCGGCTCATCGCAGCGGTGCCGCTCCCGGATCCGGAGAAGCAGCGCGAGCGCCGCGAGCTGCGGGCCAAGCTGCTCGAAGCGTCTGGCCCCGTCGGCTAGCCCTCGCCCCACCCCGAGATGGCAGAAACTGCCCGTTTGGAGCTCCAAACGGGCAGTTTCTGTGTGTTCGGTGGGGAAACGGAGGGGCCCCGCCTGTGAACTGCACATTATCAGCATGCTGTCCAGCGACTCGCGTGGCCGATCTAACATCGTCCTTGAATCGTTATATAGAGGGCCTTCTCGATATACTTCTGTACACGGGGGACAGGCTTCGAGGGCATCCGCACAACGGATAGCTCCGGCGGGCGTGTCCCCTTTTTGGTTGCCCGGGAAAGCCCGGGAACGAACCATGGACCATTTGCTGAGGTCTGAGGAAGAGTCATTGGGTCCCTCCCAGCAGCTGCTACCCGGGCATCAGCGCCGGAAACAAGACACCGGCTTCCTTTCTAGACAGGAGGCGGAATGCGTTTACAGCGCGTATCCAAGGTTGTCAGCGTGGCGGTGGTCGCCGCCCTAGCGCTGGGAGCCTGCGGCGGAGGAAGCGACAGCAGTAACTCCGCTGCCACCAGTACGAGCATTACGGCCAACGGCACCGAGCCGCAGAATCCGCTGCTCCCCGCCAACACCAACGAGGTGGGCGGCGGACGGATCATGGACCTTCTGTTCGAAGGTTTGGTGAGCTACGACGCCGACGGCAAGACAGTAAATGAAATTGCCGAGTCCATCGAGACCGAGGACTCGCAGCACTACACGATTACCCTGAAGGACGGAAAGACCTTCTCCAACGGGGAACCCGTGACGGCTTCATCCTTCGTGGATGCATGGAACTTTGGGGCTGCTGCCAAGAACGCACAGCTGAACTCATACTTCTTCGAGAGCATCGAAGGCTATGACGAAGTGAGTGCCGAAGGCGCAACCGCAGAGACCATGAGCGGCCTGCAGGTTCTCGATGAGAAGACCTTTACCGTGACGCTCTCACAGCCGGAATCCGACTGGCCGCTGCGTCTGGGCTACACGGCCTTCTACCCGCTGCCCCCGCAGGCCTTTGAGGACCCGGCAGCGTTCGGGGAAAACCCGGTAGGTAACGGCCCCTACATGCTGGCCGGTGACAACGCCTGGCAGCATGAAGTCCAGATCGACCTGGTTACCAACCCCGACTACACGGGCACCCGGGTTCCGCAGAACTCCGGCGTGACGTTCAAGTTCTACTCCTCCTACGATGCCGCATACGCGGATCTGCAGGCGGACAACCTGGACGTGCTGGACCAGATGCCGGCCGCAGCCCAGAAGACCTTCAAGTCAGACCTGGGCGAGGGACGCTACTCGGAGAAGCCGACGGCACAGAACCAGACCATCACCATTCCCCAGTACCTCGATGAGTTCTCCGGGGAAGCAGGTGCGCTGCGCCGCCAGGCCATCTCCATGGCGATCAACCGCGAGGAGGTTACCGACGTCATCTTCTCCGGTGCACGGCAGCCGGCCAACGAGTTCACCTCTCCGGTGATCGAGGGCTTTGACTCCGAGCTGGCCGGCTCGGACGTGCTGGCCTACAACCCCGAGCGTGCCAAGGAACTCTGGGATGAAGCCGAGGCGATCTCCCCGTGGCCCGAAGGCAAGGCCTTCACCATTGGCTACAACGCCGACGGCGACCACAAGGAGTGGGTTGACGCGGTCTGCAACTCCCTGAAGAACGTCCTTGGTGTGGACGCACAGGGCAAGGCTTACTCGACCTTCAAGGAACTGCGGTCGGACGCCACCGCCAAGACCCTGAGCGGAGCCATCCGGACGGGCTGGCAGGCGGACTACCCGTCGCTGTACAACTTCCTCGGCCCGCTCTACGGAACCGGCGCCGGGTCCAACGACGGCGATTACTCGAGCCAGGTATTTGACGACCTGCTGTCAAAGGGTCTGTCTGCGCCCACCGCTGAAGAGGGTGCGGCAATCTTCAACCAGGCCCAGGAAGTCCTGCTGCAGGACCTCCCGGTAATTCCGCTGTGGTACCAGGTATCCCAAACCGGCTGGAGCAGCAACGTCACTGACGTGGAAACCGGCTGGAACGGCGTGCCTGTGTACTACAACATCGCACGCAAGTAATCCTGGCCGGCGAGCCGGCGGCCGTTTCCCGTTCCTGTCCAACAAGGCAGGAAACGGGGACGGCCCCGGCCGTCTGCCGCCAGAACAGGATGGTTTTCCATGTTCAAACCAGCCCTTCGAACTGACCAGGGCAGGTCCCGCCGATGACCAGATACATCGCCCGCCGGGTCCTGCAGATGATCCCGGTGTTCTTCGGGGCCACTCTGCTGGTCTATTTCCTCGTTTTTTCGCTCCCCGGAGACCCGATCGCCGCACTGTTCGGGGACCGGCCGGTCAACGAGGTAGTCGCCGCGCAGCTGCGTGAACAGTACAACCTGGACCAGCCCTTCATCGTTCAGTACTTCGAGTATCTGAAAAACCTGCTGACCTTTAACCTGGGCAACGACTTCTCCGGCCGTCCCGTGGCCGAAGTCCTGGCGCAGATCTTCCCGGTCACCATGCGCCTGGCTGTGCTGGCGCTGTGCTTCGAAGCTGTGTTCGGCATTGTCTTCGGCCTGATCGCAGGTTTGAAGAAGGGCCGGATCTTTGATGCCACCGTGCTCTTTGTGTCGCTGGTGGTCATCGCCATCCCGGTCTTTGTGCTGGGTTTCCTCCTGCAATTCATCATCGGCGTCAAACTTGGCTGGACAGCTCCCACAGTGGGAGCGAGCGCCGGCTGGAGCGATCTGATACTTCCCGCCGTCGTCCTGGGCCTGGCATCCTTCGCCTACGTCCTGCGGCTGACGCGCACCTCAGTCATTGAAAACATGAATGCCGACTACGTCCGCACCGCCACGGCCAAGGGCCTCTCCCGCGGGCGCGTGGTCACCGTGCACATTCTGCGCAACTCCCTGATCCCGGTCATCACCTTCCTGGGTGCAGACCTTGGCGCGCTGATGGGCGGCGCGATCGTCACGGAAGGCATCTTCAACGTGCCCGGCGTCGGGCAGAAGCTCTACCAGGCCGTCATCCGCGGCGAAGGGCCCACAATCGTCTCCATTGTGAGCGTGCTGGTTCTTGTCTATGTGGTGGCGAACCTGCTGGTTGACCTGCTGTACGCCTGGCTGGACCCAAGGATCCGTTATGAGTAAGAGTTCCCGGACCCAGGAGCACTTTGTTGCGGCGGTGGATTCGGACGTACTTCCGGAGACCGACGCAGTCCAGGACGGCAAGGCCCCGCTGAGCATGTGGGGGGAGGCATGGCGGAACCTGCGCCGCAGGCCGCTGTTCATTATCTCCGCCCTGCTGATCCTGCTGATTATCGCGGTGGCGGCCTTTCCGCAGCTCTTCACCCAGACCCCGCCGGACGGAGCCTGCTACCTGGCCGACTCCAATGCCGGGCCCAGTCCGGGGCATCCGCTCGGATTCACGCTGCAGGGGTGTGACGTCTATGCCCGGCTCATCTACGGAACCCGGGCGTCCCTGCTGGTCGGCATCATCACCACCGTCTCGGTGGTGCTGCTGGGCGGAACGCTCGGCGCGCTCGCCGGCTACTACGGCGGATGGCTTGACGCCGTGATCGCACGGCTGGGCGACATCTTCTTCGCCCTGCCGCTGATCCTGGGCGCCATCATTGTGATGCAGCTGCCCATGTTCCGCGAAAACCGCAACATCTGGACAGTGGTGCTCACCCTGGTGGTCTTCGGATGGCCGCAGATCGCCCGCATCACACGGGGTGCAGTGATCTCCGTGCGCAACGCGGACTTCGTCGTTGCCTCCCGTGCCCTGGGCGTTTCCAAGTTCCAGGCGCTGGTGAAGCATGTTCTTCCCAACGCCCTGGCCCCGGTGATCGTCACGGCCACCATTTCCCTGGGCACCTTCATCGTGGCTGAAGCCACCCTGTCCTTCCTGGGGATCGGCCTGCCGCCGGACATCATGTCCTGGGGCAATGACATCTCCGCCGCCCAGACCTCGCTGCGCTCCAACCCCGCAGCGCTGCTGTGGCCGGCAGGGGCGCTGTCCGTCACTGTCCTCAGTTTCATCATGCTCGGCGATGCCGTGCGTGATGCCCTCGATCCGAAAGCCCGCAAGCTATGACATCCACTGCCCAAAACCCGGCCGCCGAGCCGGCCCCGCTGCTGGACATCCGCTCGCTCGCGATTTCCTTCACCACGTCCAACGGCACGGTCAACGCCGTCCAGGACGCAAACCTGACCGTCCTTCCCGGGGAAACCGTGGCAATCGTGGGGGAGTCGGGTTCGGGAAAGTCGACGACGGCGCTCGCAGCCATCGGCCTGCTGCCCGGCAACGGGCAGATCAGCGCCGGCCAGATCATTTTTGACGGCGAAGACATCACCCATGCCAGCGCCAAGCGGATCGTCGAGCTGCGCGGCAACTCGATCGGCATGGTGCCTCAGGACCCAATGTCCAACCTGAACCCGGTGTGGAAGATCGGTTTCCAGGTGCGGGAGACGCTGAAGGCAAACGGCCGCCCAGCCACTGACGCGGATGTTGCCCGGGTGCTGAGCCAGGCGGGCCTGCCCGACGCCGCCTCCCGTGCCAGGCAGTACCCGCACGAGTTCTCCGGCGGCATGCGCCAGCGCGCCCTAATCGCCATTGGCCTCTCCTGCTCGCCTCGGCTGCTGATTGCAGACGAGCCGACCTCGGGGCGCGGCCGGCCCGGGCCCCGCGCCAGATCCTGGACCACCTGGAAACGCTGACCCGGGAAATGGGTACCGCCGTCCTGCTGATCACCCATGACCTGGGCCTGGCCGCCGAGCGTGCCCAGCGCGTGGTGGTGATGTACAAGGGGCGGGTCGTGGAGTCCGGGCCGGCGCTGGAGATCCTGCGGAACCCGCAGCATCCGTATACGAAGCGTCTTGTGGAATCCGCGCCGTCGCTCGCGTCCAAGCGGATCGACACTATCCGGGACCGGGGGCTGGAGGTGCCGGCACCTGAGGTTCCGGACGAGCAGGAGGCCGGCAGGCCGGGCGTCATTGAAGTCCGCAACCTGACCAAGGTCTTCAAGCTGCGCAGCGGACTGGGCCGGCACACCGACTTCACGGCGGTGGACAACGTGTCCTTCTCGGTGCCGCAGGGCACCACTACCGCCGTCGTGGGTGAATCCGGCTCCGGAAAGTCCACCGTTGCCCGTATGGTGCTGAACCTGGAAACCCCCACCAGCGGCAGCATCCTCTTTAAGGGAACGGACATGACCACTCTGGACAGGAAGAAGCTCTTCGCCTTCCGCCGCAGGGTGCAGCCCATCTTCCAGGATCCGTACGGCTCCCTGGATCCGATGTACAACATCTTCCACACCATCGAGGAGCCGCTGAGGGTCCACGGGATTGGTGACGCCGCGAGCCGTGCTGCGAAGGTCCGGAAGCTGCTGGACCAGGTGGCACTGCCAACAACGGTGATGCGCCGGTTCCCGAATGAGCTCTCCGGCGGCCAGCGCCAGCGTGTGGCCGTGGCCCGTGCCCTGGCACTGGACCCGGAGGTTGTCATCTGTGATGAGGCGGTTTCCGCACTGGATGTCCTGGTGCAGGCGCAGATCCTCAACCTGCTCGCCGAACTTCAGGCCGACCTCGGGCTGAGCTACCTCTTCATTACGCACGACCTCGCGGTGGTCCGGCAGATCGCGGACGACGTCTGCGTCATGCAGAAGGGAAAGGTGGTGGAAACCGGAACTACGGACGAAGTCTTCAACAATCCGCGCCAGGACTACACGAAGGCCCTGCTCGACGCGATCCCGGGCGCGGGCCTCGAACTGCCGCCGGAGGCGGCCTAGGGAAGCGGATTTGCGGCCGGAGACCACAGCGCATTAGGGAACCTTTGGCAAAACGACTAGAATGGTATGGTGCCCGCTGACGGCGGCCTCTCGGTGACTTCTTACACGTGTGTTCCAACGCAGCATTTGTACAGAACTGCCGGATTCTCCGGATCGACCCCGGACCACTGTGAATTATCCCCGAACTGTTACCTATGAATTGAGTCTTCACGCATGTCAGAAACCAACACGGCTGTAAACAGCGCAGTGCGTAGCGATCTCCGCAACGTTGCTATTGTGGCCCACGTTGACCACGGCAAAACGACCCTCGTCGACGCCATGCTCAAGCAGACGAACTCCTTTGCTTCGCACGGAGATGTCGAAGAACGCGTGATGGACTCAGGTGACCTGGAACGTGAAAAGGGCATCACCATCCTGGCCAAGAACACCACGGTGTTCTACAACGGCCCGGCTGCCAACGGCGAAACCATCACCATCAACGTGATCGACACCCCCGGCCACGCCGACTTCGGCGGTGAGGTCGAGCGCGGCCTGTCCATGGTCGACGGCGTTGTGCTGCTCGTTGATGCCTCTGAGGGCCCGCTGCCGCAGACCCGCTTCGTGCTGCGCAAGGCGCTGGCCGCCAAGCTTCCCGTGGTGCTGCTGGTCAACAAGACCGACCGCCCCGATGCCCGCATCGACGAGGTTGTCAGCGAGTCCATGGACCTGCTCCTTGGCCTGGCTTCCGACCTTGCGGACGAAGTTCCCGACCTTGATCTTGACCTGGTCCTGAACGTCCCCGTCGTTTACGCTGCCGCCCGTGTTGGCGCAGCCTCGCTGGAGCAGCCGGCCGACGGCCAGGCACCCGCGAACGACAACCTGGAGCCGCTCTTCCAGACCATCATTGAGCACATCCCGGCTCCGACCTACGATCCGGAAGGTGTGCTGCAGGCGCACGTCACCAACCTGGACGCTTCACCCTTCCTGGGCCGCCTGGCGCTGCTGCGCATCTTCAACGGCACCCTGCGCAAGGGACAGCAGGTCGCCTGGGCCCGCCACGACGGCACGATGAAGACCGTAAAGATCACCGAACTGCTGGCCACCAAGGCACTCGAGCGTGTTCCGGCAGAATCCGCCGGACCCGGCGAGATCGTCGCCGTCGCCGGCATCGAGGACATCACCATTGGTGAAACCCTCACCGACGTGGACAACCCCAAGCCGCTGCCGCTGATCACCGTGGATGATCCCGCGATCTCCATGACCATCGGTATCAACACCTCGCCGCTGGCCGGCAAGGTCAAGGGCGCCAAGGTCACCGCACGCCAGGTGAAGGACCGCCTGGACAAGGAACTGATCGGTAACGTCTCCCTGCGCGTGCTGCCCACCGAACGTCCGGATGCCTGGGAAGTCCAGGGCCGCGGCGAGCTCGCCCTGGCGATCCTGGTTGAGCAGATGCGCCGTGAAGGCTTCGAACTCACCGTCGGCAAGCCGCAGGTTGTCACCAAGGTGATCGACGGCAAGGTCCACGAGCCGATGGAACACATGACCATCGACGTGCCCGAGGAATACCTCGGCGCCGTCACCCAGCTGCTGGCAGCCCGCAAGGGCCGCATGGTCAACATGGCCAACCACGGCACCGGCTGGGTCCGCATGGAATTCATTGTTCCCGCCCGCGGCCTGATCGGCTTCCGCACCCGCTTCCTCACGGAAACCCGCGGCGCCGGCATCTCCGCTTCCATCGCCGAGGGCTACGAGCCGTGGGCCGGTCCGATCGAATACCGCACCAACGGTTCGATGATCGCTGACCGCGCCGGCGTCGTAACCCCGTTCGCCATGATCAACCTGCAGGAACGCGGCTCCTTCTTCGTAGAGCCGACCTCCGAGGTTTACGAAGGCATGATCGTGGGCGAGAACTCGCGCGCCGATGACATGGATGTGAACATCACCAAGGAAAAGAAGCTCACCAACATGCGTGCAGCTTCCTCGGATACCTTTGAGAACCTGACCCCGCCGCGCAAGCTGACCCTCGAGGAATCCCTTGAGTTCGCCCGCGAGGACGAGTGCGTGGAGGTCACCCCGGAGTCGATCCGCATCCGCAAGCTGATCCTGGACGCCAACGAGCGTTCCAAGGCCAACCGCGCCCGCGCGAAGGCCTAGTCCAATCGCTGATTTCCAGGCACCAGGTCACAGGGTCCCGCGCTGGCGGGGCCCTGTGGCCGTGGTGCTTGGCGCCCTCGCCGCGGGCATCCTGGGAACATCACTGCATGCCCAGGTGCTCTACGCAGGGGATACCCCGCTGCCGCTCGGGGCGGTGGGAGCTTTGCTCTTTAGCGCCGCCACGGCAGTCTTTGCCGGGCTATGGGCACGCTCCGTGGCCGTCAGTGCAGCCACCGGCGTCCTGACGTACGTTCTGCTCGGTGCGTTTTCCCTGGACATGTTCAGCGGCCCGCTGATCGTCACGGGTACATCCTCCGGACTGGACCTGCCCGTCGTGACGTCAGGGCTCATCTGGCTCTTCGGCCAGTCGCTGGCGACAGTGGCAGCGGTTCTGGTGACCGCCGTCGTGCTTCGGCGCGAAGCCCGCTTCGAGCGTGTTTCCGCCGCAAACCCGGTGCTTCCCTACGGGACGGACCCGGGTTACCGGCCGGGCCCGGGCCCGCTGGGCTAGGCAGCCCCTGAAGCCAGCCGTTCGCTGGTGCGGTCCAGGTGATGGGCCAGCATCAGCGACGTAGGCGTACCGTCCGGATCCGGACCACGCAGTGCATAATCGTCGAAAACCGCCCGCAGCTTCTCCATGAGCACGCGGCGGTTTTCCTCGTTAAGGCACAGCCCCATGCGCACCACTTCAATGTCCGACGGGGGCAGGCCTTCAATTTCCTGCAGGAATGTCTCAATGAAGACCATGTTGGCGCTCTCCGGGAGGGAAGCTTTCCAGCTCAGTCCGGTGGCCCGGTAGGGGATTTCCTTGGCGCCGCGGTTACCGCTGCGGGGTGTGCCGGCCGCGAGGAATCCGGTCCCCAGCAGGGTCCGCACATGATGCAGCGCCGTCGCAGGGTTCAGCTCCAGCGCCTCGGCAATTTCCTGATTGGTGCGCTCAGCATGCAGGCACAAACGCAGGATCCGCAGGCGGACCGGGGAGCTCAGGGCTCGTCCCCGGGCCTGAATCACATCGTCCTTTGGCATCAGTCCAGCATACGCCGGGCTGGACGGCGGCCTAGGCCGGGGGCTGGGGACGCCGCGGCCTGCGGCGTTCCGGCGCAGGCGGGACCGGTTTGCCCGCCGTGACCAGGGACCACTGTATGGTTACCGGGCCGTTCCTGGTCTCAAGCGTGCATCCCTCGGTGTCCAGGGCGGTGATGGTCCCCAGGGCGTCCGTCAGCCCGCCGTCAATGCGGTAGCGCACGACGGCGCGCTGCCCGGTTCCGGCTGCGCGCAGCCGTTCCTCGGGGGATGGGGTTGTCACCGTTACATAGTACGCGGCACCCTCCCGGCTGGGAGATAATGGGACGGACTACTAACGTGGAAGCATTACCTCGTGGAGATCCGCTCACTCGCGGAAATCCGCACACCAAGGAAGGCAAAGGGACGTGACGTACGTAATTGCGCAGCCATGCGTGGATGTAAAAGACAAGGCATGCATCGAAGAGTGCCCCGTGGACTGCATCTACGAAGGTGAACGTTCCCTGTATATCCACCCTGATGAATGCGTGGACTGCGGCGCCTGCGAACCGGTGTGCCCGGTTGAAGCGATCTACTACGAGGACGACACCCCTGAAGAGTGGGCCGACTACTACAAGGCCAACGTTGAGTTCTTCGATGACCTCGGTTCCCCCGGCGGTGCCGCCAAGCTCGGCAACACGCACAAGGATCACCCGATGATCGCCGCTCTGCCGCCGCAGAACCAGGAATGAGCATCAAGGCCCCCGGGGGATTCGGACTGAACCTTCCAGAGTACCCCTGGGAAGCCATGGCACCGTACGTACAGCAGGCATCCGCCCACGCTGACGGCGCCGTGAACCTGTCGATCGGCACGCCGGTGGATCCCACCCCGGAATTCATCCAGGCCGCACTGGCCGCTGCGGCCAACGCGCCGGGGTATCCCACCACCCACGGGACGCTGGAGCTGCGGCAGGGAATCGCCGGCTGGTTCGCCCGCCGCCGGTCAGTGCCGGGCCTGGACCCGCAGGACATCATGCCCACGGTAGGTTCCAAGGAACTAGTGGCCTGGCTGCCGCTGCTGCTGGGGCTGGGCGCCGGCGACGTCGTCGTCCGTCCCACCGTTGCCTACCCGACCTACGACATGGGGGCCGTCCTCGCCGGGGCAACGCCCGTGGCTGCGGATGACCTCTCGGAACTCGACGAGCAGACCCGGGCGCGCGTCCGGCTGGTCTGGATCAACTCACCCGGAAATCCAACCGGCAGCGTGCGCAGCGCCGAGTCCATGGCGGCCCTGGTGGACCAGGCCCGCGCGCTCGGCGCCGTCGTAGCCTCGGACGAGTGCTACGCCGAACTCGGCTGGAGCGAATGGGACACCGCACGCGGCGGAGCCCCGGTTCCCTCCGTGCTGGACCCGCGCATCAGCGGAGGCAGCAACGAGTCGCTGCTCGCCGTCTATTCGCTGAGCAAGCAGTCGAACCTCGCCGGTTACCGCGCCGCGTTCGTGGCCGGCGACGGCGCGATCATTGCCAACCTGGTGAACAGCCGCAAGCACGCCGGAATGATCGTCCCGGCGCCCGTGCAGGCGGCGATGCTGGCAGCGCTCTCGGATGACAGGCATGTGGCGGAGCAGAAGGACAAGTACCGGGCGCGGCGCGAGATGCTGGTGCCGGCCCTGGAAGCCTTCGGACTCGAGATCAGCAGTTCCGAAGCAGGTCTTTACCTGTGGGCGACCGCAGGCGAGGACACCTGGACCACCGTTGAACGGTTTGCCGCACTGGGGATTGTGGTGGGCCCGGGTGTAATTTACGGCGACGCCGGTGCCGGCTACGTCCGGGTAGCGCTTACGGGCAGTGACGAACGGGTTGCAGCGGCTGCACGGCGGCTGGCTGAAGCTGCCGTCTGATTGGCCGGTGGCATTATGCACTGATGTTGCGCTTGCACAACAACATGGCTGCCGATTAGTGGTATCGCCCGGTAAACCGGTAGCGTTTTAGCGAAATAGATAAAAGCACGAATGTGTACTATGGGCGCTCTTCTCACGAGGACGCGGGCCCGTAGCAGTGGGTTCTTCAAACTCCTGAAGGAGAAACATGACTGAGCGACCGAGTGCCGAACTGCACTATGGGACCGACCCTGCGGACAAGCTGGAGCTGCCCCGCATCGCGGCCAAGGAAGGCAACGACGGCTTCGACGTATCGAAGCTGCTGAAGCAGACCGGCACCGTTACTTTCGACCCCGGTTTTATGAACACCGCGGCCACCACCTCGGCGATCACTTACATCGACGGCGATGCCGGAATCCTGCGCTACCGCGGATACCCGATCGAGCAGCTGGCCAAGCACTCAAGTTTCCTGGAAACCTCGTACCTGCTCATCTACGGCAACCTGCCCACCCCGGCAGAGCTCGAGGCTTTTGATCACCGGATCCGCCGCCACACGCTGCTGCACGAGGACCTCAAGGGCTTCTTCGGCGGCTTCCCGCGCGACGCGCACCCGATGCCGGTGCTGTCCTCCGCCGTCAGCGCTCTCTCCACGTTCTACCAGGACTCACTGGATCCCTTTGACGAGGAACAGGTGGAACTCTCCACCGTTCGCCTCATGGCAAAGCTCCCCGTGATCGCGGCGTACGCGCACAAGAAGAGCATCGGCCAGCCCATGCTCTACCCGGACAACTCCATGAACCTGGTGGAGAACTTCATGCGGCTCTCCTTCGGCCTGCCCGCCGAGCCGTATGAACTGAACCCGAAGCTGGTCAAGGCCCTGGACCTGCTGCTGATCCTGCACGCGGACCACGAGCAGAACTGCTCCACGTCCACCGTCCGCCTGGTCGGCAGCTCCAACGCGAACATGTTCGCTTCCATCTCTGCCGGCATCAGTGCCCTCTTCGGCCCGCTGCACGGCGGCGCCAATGAAGCCGTGCTGAACATGCTGCGGGACATTCAGTCCACCGGCATGCAGCCGGAAGACTTCATGGAGAAGGTCAAGAACAAGGAAGACGGCGTGAAGCTCATGGGCTTCGGGCACCGCGTCTACAAGAACTACGACCCGCGCGCCAAGATCGTCAAGGCCACCGCACACGAGATCCTCGCAGACCTCGGCGGCAACGACGAGCTGCTGGATATCGCGATGCGCCTCGAAGAGAAGGCCCTCGCGGACGACTACTTCATCGAGCGCAAGCTCTACCCGAACGTCGACTTCTACACCGGCCTGATCTACAAGGCCATGGGCTTCCCGGAGAAGATGTTCACCGTGCTCTTCGCCATCGGCCGCCTGCCGGGCTGGATCGCCCAGTGGCGCGAAATGATGCAGGACCCGCAGACGAAGATTGGCCGCCCGCGCCAGCTTTACACGGGCCTCCCGGAGCGCAACTACCCGGAGCGCTAAACGCGGCGCCTGACAGGTTCTATAAAGGACGGGCCCCCGTGCGCAAGCGGCGCGAGCCGGGCCCGGGGGTTGGGTTAAGGGGGGGGGGGGGCGCCCCGCCG
>NZ_JAXIOM010000072.1:0-18116 GCF_049311025.1 Arthrobacter sp. 3Tela_A | reverse complement strand
TCCCCAAGTTCACCCTCAAGCCGCCCGCCCCCGGCACCCCCGCTTCCGCTATTCATCCAGCGGACGCTGAGTTAGCATTCAGGAAACCACCAGCCAAATGCTAGAAACTAGGACACGTGACTAAATCTGCTCCTGAGGCCCGGCTTCTTGTTGTCGATGACGAACCCAACATCCGCGAGCTGCTGTCCACGTCGCTGCGCTTCGCAGGCTTCGACGTCGTTGCTGCCGGAAACGGCCGCGAAGCACTGGCAGCGGTTGATGAACACAGCCCGGACCTGGCTGTCCTGGACGTGATGCTGCCGGACATGGACGGCTTCACACTCACCCGCCGCCTGCGGGCTGCCGGACGCCACTTCCCCGTCGTGTTCCTCACCGCCCGGGACGATACCGAGGACAAAGTCACTGGACTCACCGTGGGTGGGGACGACTACGTCACCAAACCGTTCAGCCTCGACGAGGTCGTGGCCCGGATCCGCGCCGTCCTGCGCCGCACCCAGCCCCTGGATGACGACGACGCCGTGATCCGGGTTGAGGACCTCGAGCTCGACGACGACGCACACGAGGTGCGGCGCGGCGGAGTAACCATCGAACTGTCCCCCACCGAGTTCAAGCTGCTCCGTTATCTGATGCTTAATCCGAACCGGGTGCTGTCCAAGGCCCAGATCCTGGACCATGTGTGGGAGTACGACTTCAACGGCGACGCTTCGATCGTGGAGTCTTACATCTCTTATCTGCGCCGCAAGATTGACAGCAGTCCGGACGCGCCGGCCCTGATTCAGACCAAACGCGGTGTGGGTTACCTGCTGCGCACCACGGAGAAGCGCTAAGCCTTGCTCCGCCGATGGAAGTCCGCCTCGCTGCGTTCGCAGCTGGTGGTCATCATGGCCGTCCTGATGGTTGTCACGGTGACCATCACGGGCCTCGCCACCATCTACGTCCTGCGCCAGATCCTGATCAGCCGGCTCGATACCGACATCCAGGACAACGCCGGCGCGATTTCCCGCTATCTGGTCTCCGGCGGCCCCACCACGGATGCCTCCCTCTTCCGGTTCTACGGCCTCTACCTCAACGAGGACGGGACCCATGGCCCGGAAACCCACTCCGAGCCGGCCTTCGACACCCCTGTCATTGACGACCTCACCTCCGCTGACGTGGACGCGAAAGGGGGCCGCGGGTTCGACGTGCCCGGCACCGCGCCCGGCAGCAAAGGCTGGCGGGTGATGGTCTTCCACATCGCCAACTTCCCCGGCTCGATCGCCGTCGCCGTTCCGCTGGACTCCGTTGCCGAAACGGTGGACGAGGCGGCCTCACTGGTCTTTTCCGTGGGGCTGCTGGGGACTCTCGGTGCCACCGGGATCGCCTACTGGGCTGTCACCCGCCAGTTCCGGCCCCTGAGCCAGGTCGAGAAGACCGCAGCGGCTATTGCCGCGGGCGACCTCTCCCGCCGTGTGGAAGTGGGCAACCCTGCCACCGAGATCGGACGGCTGTCCCGGTCTCTCAACGCCATGCTGGCACACATTGAAACGGCTTTCGCGGCCCGGACAGCCTCAGAGCAGAAGATGCGCCGGTTCGTCCAGGATGCATCGCACGAACTGCGGACACCGCTGGTGACGATCCGCGGCTTCTCCGAGCTCTACCGGCAAGGCGCCCTGCAGAAACCGGAAGACGTCAGTGCCGCCATGGGGCGGATCGAGAGTGAAGCCAAGCGGATGGGCCAGCTCGTGGAGGACCTCCTCACGCTGGCACGTGTCGATGAACAGCGGCCGCTGGAATACGGGCCGGTGGACCTGATGATCCTGGGCAACGACGCCGCCCTGGACGCCAGGGCCAGTGCCCCCGACCGGGAAATCCGGGTGATCGGCCTGGACGGCAGCTCGCCCCGCAGCGCGCCGACCATGGGCGACGAGGCAAGGCTCCGGCAGGTGGTGGCGAATCTGATGACGAACGCCCTGCGCTACACTCCGGCCGGCAGCCCGATCGAGGTAGCCGTTGGCGTGGCACCGGTTATTCATGACCGCATGGACGCCGTCCTGGAAGTCCGGGACCACGGGCCCGGCATTTCCGAAGAGGACGCGGCACGGGTCTTTGAACGGTTCTACCGGGCTGATTCGTCCAGGTACCGCGAGACCGGCGGCACCGGCCTGGGACTGGCTATTGTGGCGGCACTGGTGGCCCAGCATGACGGCACGGTGCGTCTGACCGAGACCGAGGGGGGCGGCGCAACCATGTCCATCAGGCTGCCGTACATTCCCGCTGACGCGGCGGCAGAGCACGACACCGGCGAGGGCGAGGAAGAACAACCTCAGCAGCAGTAGGACGCGGCGCGCGTGCCTCCCCGTCCCTGCGCCGTGTTGCTCCCTCCACAGGAAGCCCTGTACGCCCGCTGAGAGCCCTGCGGTCCACCCTTCTGACCCGAGGCACTCCCCCGCTTCCGCCGGCGCCTAGCGTTCTCGTGCAGGACCGCATCAAGGCGGTCCCCGAGATCCGGAGGCAATCCATGGCAGGCTTTTTCGTTGACAGCGACATACTGGCAGCCAAGAGCGCAGAAGTGCGCGGAACCATCGACCGGCTGCAGGCCGAAATCAACACCATGCAGGCCGGACTCGTCTCACTCGGTGAGTCCTGGCACGGACAGGCCTCGGCGAACTTCCAGCTGCTCATCACCGATTGGCGGGCCACGCAGGCCCGGGTCGAAGAATCCCTGGCCAGCATTAACCAGGCACTGGCGTATGCCTCTGCCCAGTATGCGGATACGGAGGCAGCCAACACAGCTCTCTTTATGCGCTAGGAGGAAGGGCGGATCCTGCACGGCCGGAGCCGCGCAAACGGCATGGCCTCCCGTGCCCGGCGGCTCCTCCAGGCACAGCAGGAGCGCGGCACCCGAGGGTACCGCGCTCCTGTCTGGTAGCACTTAGCCGGCAGAACCGGCCGGGGGTGAGGGCTTAGAAGCCGCCCATTCCGCCCATGCCGCCCATGTCATCTCCGCCGCCCATTGCCGGTGCAGCCTTTTCGGGCTTGTCGGCAACGACTGCTTCGGTGGTGAGGAACAGGCCGGCAATGGAAGCCGCGTTCTGCAGTGCGGAACGGGTTACCTTGACCGGGTCGTTGACGCCGGCTGCCAGCAGGTCTTCGTATTCGCCGGTGGCAGCGTTCAGGCCGAAGCCTTCCGGCAGGCCGCGGACCTTGTCTGCAACAACGCCGGGCTCAAGGCCTGCGTTGAAGGCGATCTGCTTCAGCGGAGCGTCGATGGCAACCTTGACGATGTTGGCACCGGTAGCTTCGTCACCTTCGAGGACCAGGTTTGCGAATGCCTTCTGGCCAGCCTGGATCAGGGCGACGCCGCCACCGGCGACGATGCCTTCTTCGACGGCAGCCTTGGCGTTGCGCACGGCATCTTCGATGCGGTGCTTACGCTCCTTGAGCTCCACCTCGGTTGCCGCACCGGCCTTGATGACTGCGACGCCGCCGGCCAGCTTGGCCAGGCGCTCCTGCAGCTTCTCGCGGTCGTAATCGGAATCGGAGTTCTCGATTTCGGCGCGGATCTGGTTGACGCGGCCGGCGATCTCTTCGGGGTCGCCTGCGCCTTCCACGATCGTGGTCTCGTCCTTGGTGACAACAACCTTGCGGGCCTTGCCAAGCAGGTCCAGCGTGGCGTTTTCGAGCTTGAGGCCAACTTCTTCAGCGATGACCTGGCCGCCGGTGAGGATGGCGATGTCAGCCAGCTGGGCCTTGCGGCGGTCGCCGAAGCCCGGGGCCTTGACTGCTACGGACTTGAAGGTGCCGCGGATCTTGTTGACCACCAGGGTGGCCAGGGCTTCGCCCTCAACGTCTTCGGCGATGATCAGCAGCGGCTTGCCGGACTGCATGACCTTCTCGAGGACGGCAACCAAGTCCTTCACGGAGGAGATCTTGGAGTTCACGATGAGGATGTACGGATCTTCGAGGACCGTTTCCTGGCGCTCTGCGTCGGTGACGAAGTAGCCGGAGATGTAGCCCTTGTCGAAGCGCATGCCCTCGGTGAGCTCAAGCTCCAGGCCGAAGGTGTTGGACTCCTCAACGGTGATGACGCCTTCCTTGCCCACCTTGTCCAGGGCTTCGGCGATCAGGTCGCCGATCTGCTGGTCACCGGCGGAGATGGAAGCGGTAGCCGCGATCTGTTCCTTGGTCTCAATTTCCTTGGCGGAAGCGAGCAGCTCGGCCGTGACGGCGGCGACTGCCTTCTCGATGCCGCGCTTCAGGCCCAGCGGATCAGCGCCGGCAGCTACGTTGCGCAGGCCTTCCTTGACGAGGGCCTGGGCGAGGACGGTTGCCGTGGTGGTGCCGTCGCCTGCGACGTCATCGGTCTTCTTGGCAACTTCCTTGACCAGCTCAGCGCCGATCTTCTCGTACGGGTCGTCCAGCTCGATCTCCTTAGCGATGGAAACACCATCGTTGGTGATCGTGGGAGCGCCCCACTTCTTCTCGAGTACGACGTTGCGGCCACGCGGGCCGAGGGTGACCTTGACGGCGTCGGCGAGGGTGTTCAGGCCCCGCTCGAGGCCGCGGCGTGCCTCTTCGTCAAATGCAATGATCTTGGCCATAACGGCTATCGTCCTTCCGGAACAGTCATGCTTGGATGTTGCATTCCAGGCTGGAGTGCCCGCGACGGACGGGATCGGAAGCACGATCTCTTTACGCGCATCCCGGGTCCCTCACCCCAGTGGCTTGCTGGTTCACTCAACGCCGCTGACTTAGCAGTCAGTCCGCAAGAGTGCTAAGTCAATAATTAGCACTCCCAACCTTCGAGTGCAAGCAGTCACGGTCCGCTGTGACCGGGACCGTGCTCCGTTTCCTTAGCGCCCTGCAAAACCCCGGCGCTAAACAGCGCAGCTTCACCGCCGATACCCCTGCCCGGGCGTAGATTGGGAACTGCATGGCACGGCCATGCCCGGCACGAGCCGGCCACTTAAAGCTGAGGAGCAGGCTATGGCGCCCGACCAGCCACCGAACCGACCTTCTCCCCTGGACGGGGCGGAAGACCACGGTCAGTCCGCACCCCCGGCGCACGGCTCCAGCGCCGCTCCTCCGCCGTACGGCCGCCCGCCTGGCGAATACACCGACCGCATGGATGCTGGCGCGGACCCGGCAGCTCCCGCGCCTGAGCAGCAGCCCGGGTACTCCGAGGACACCTATTCGCAGCCCGGTTATTCCCAGGGCGGATACTCTCAGCCCGGCTACCAGCAGGGCGGATATCCGCAGCCCGGGTACCAGCAGGGCGCACAGTCGTATTACCAGCAGGGACCGCCGCCCGGCGCCTATCAGCAGGGATATCCGCAGGGGTACCCGCCGGGTTATCCGGCCCCTTACGGATGGGTCGAGCCGAAGTCCCGCCTCGCTGCCGGACTGCTTGGCATATTCCTTGGCGGGCTGGGCATCCACCGGTTCTATCTTGGGTACACGACGCTGGGAATCGTGCAGCTCCTGGTGACCCTCTTCACCTTCGGGGCCGGCGCCATCTGGGGCTTCGTGGAAGGAATCATGATCCTGGCCGGCGCGCAGTCCTTCCGGGTTGATGCCCGCGGGGTCCCGCTGCGCGAATAAGCACGCAGACGTAAATGAAGTGGCGGCGCGCGCGGCGCCCCCCCCCCCCCCCGCCCCACTTCGTTTATCCAGGTCTTCTTCCCAGCTGCGGGCTAGACCGTCCGGACGTCTTCGGCCTGCGGCCCCTTCTGTCCTTCACCAATCTCAAACTCGACCCGCTGGCCCTCTTCCAGTGTCCGGTAACCGGCGGACTGGATAGCTGACCAGTGGACAAAAACATCTGTCTGGGCTTCGTCAACGGTGATGAAGCCATAGCCTTTTTCCCCGTTGAACCATTTGACGATCCCCTGCGCCATACTCTTCTCTCCCCTTTTAGGTTCCGCCCCCGCGATGGTGTTCCACGGCAGCAGCCGGACGGGCGCTGCAGGTGTTTTGCCTGTTCAACCCGTACGGCTGGCCCTTACTTTAGCCATCGGCTGCGGCGTCACCCATGGGGTGGAGGGATAGTTATCGAGTCTTAACTAAAGTCTGCGTCAAACGGGTCCGGGCAGCCGTCTTACTGGAAGCCGGGACCTGCCACGACCGTAACCTGCGCGAACTCCGGGGACTCGGTGATGGTCGGGATGCCCAGGAGCGCGGAGAGCTCTTCGGCGTTCGCGCGCTGGGCTTCACCGTTGTAGAAAATGATCGAGGTCTGCAGCGGGGCACCTGCCCAGTTTGCAACCTGCGCCGTCGTCCATCCGTCCGCACCGATCCGGGCGGAAATTCCGGCACCCAGGCCGGAGACACCGCTGGCGTTGAGCACTACTACCGGCTGCGTCCGGTCCGCTTCCACGGCCTCCGGGGTCGGCTCTGGAGTCGGAGCCGGTGTCTCCGAGGGGGTGGGAGAGGCACTGGGACTGGGGGACTGCTCGGTTTCCGCTTCCGGAGCGGGCGTGCTCGATTCGGAGACCGCCGGGCTTGCGCTGCTGTCATCGCCGATTCCCAGGCGGGGAAGGACAAAGTAAGCGGCCAGGCCTACCAGGAGAGCAAGAACACCCACGGTAATGATCAGGCCCACTCCGTTGGAGCGCGCCGGAATAAGCCGTTCACGGTGGACGCCTTGGCGGGTCGAGGTCTCCGGGACCTTGTCGAACTCATCCCTGGGGTATTGGCTCATGGCTGCGTTGTCTGTCCTTGGTATTTGAGGGAAGTCCTACGCGTCCGTGCCCATGCGGCGGGCAGTACGCGCGCGCTGGCGTGTAGTACGCAGTCTACGCAGCCGCTTTACCAGCATGGGATCGTGTGCGAGTGCTTCCTCGGTGTCGATCAGGGCGTTAAGGACCTGGTAGTAGCTCGTGGCGGATAGGCCAAAAAGGTCGCGGATTGCCTGTTCCTTGGCGCCGGAGTATTTCCACCAGGAGCGTTCCAGTGCCAGCATCTGCTGGTCCCGGTCACTGAGGGGGCTCTGGGGATCGACCGCACCCTCGAGTGAAAACGCCGCGGCGTCGGCTGATCCTGCCAATCTTGGTCCCCGTTTCCCGGTGCGCCCGGACGCGGGCACGGTCCGGGCAAAGAGTCTGCTTCCAGATGCAATCGTAAACCGGAATAACATCATTGTCATTCGGACGGTTCCGGCCCCCGGCTGGGATCCCGGCCCGCAATACCGAACACTGGAGGTGTGCACATCAGTGATGAACCAGCCCTTTTCGACATCAGCGCGGGCGGCCTGAATCCCGGGCCACCTGTCCCCTTTACCTCCGGAAGTTCCCTGTACGAACTCATGACTCCGGACTGGGCCGATGCCCTGGCGCCCGAGACCGCGACGATCCACCGCATCGGCGATGAGCTTCAGCGCCGGATCAGCAGCGGGACGCAGGTGCTCCCGCCGCCCGCCAGCATCCTTCGCGCGTTCACCCTTCCGCTGAAGAAGGTCAAGGTCCTGATCATCGGCCAGGATCCGTACCCCACCCCGGGCCACGCCGTCGGCCTCAGCTTCTCCGTCGGGCCCTCAGTGCGCCCGCTGCCGCGCTCACTGGTCAACATTTACAAGGAGCTGCGCGACGACCTCGGGATAGAGCCGGCACCGCACGGTGACCTGAGCGCCTGGACGGACCAGGGTGTCCTGCTGCTCAACCGCGCACTGAGCGTCGATGCAGGGCAGGCAAACTCGCACCGGAACCTGGGTTGGGAAAGTGTCACGGACCTCGCGGTGCGCGCCCTGGCAGCCCGGCGGCAGCCGGACGGTTCACCCATGCCCCTCGTGGCGATCCTTTGGGGCCGGCAGGCGCAGGCACTTGCTCCTCTGCTGGACCGGGCACCGAGGATCGAATCAGCACACCCCAGTCCCCTCTCCGCTTCCCGCGGGTTCTTCGGTTCCCGCCCGTTCAGCCGGGCCAATGAGCTGCTGAAACAGCAGGACGCATCCCCGATTGACTGGAGACTGCCCGGGGTACGGTAGAACAACCACCCGTCCGAGGAGAACACCGCAATGCCTGATGCCCCCGCCACCCGTACGCCGGCACCTGCCCGGCGAGCCCGGCCGACGCACACCATGACAGTGCTGCGCCGTGAGCAGCTTTCACCCCATATGGTGCGCATTGTGGCAGGCGGTTCCGGCTTCGACACCTTTACGCCGAGCAGCAGCACGGACGCGTACTGCAAGATCTGGTTCGGCCGCGACGGCAGGCCGCTTGACGGCACCGTACCGCTGGAGGAACTGCGCGAGCAGACCCCGCGGGAGGACTGGCCGGTTTCACGGACCTACACCGTCCGCTGGGTCGACACAGCCCGCCGCGAACTGGCTATGGACTTCGTGGTTCACGGTGACGAGGGCCTGGCCGGCCCGTGGGCCAATTCGGCACAGCCCGGGGACGTCCTCACCTTTGGCGGCCCCGGCGGCGGATTCGCTCCCGATCCGGCCGCTGACTGGTATCTCTTCGCCGCCGATGAGTCGGCACTTCCGGCCACCGCCGCCGCCCTGGAAGTCCTGGCTGACGACGCCGTTGGCCACGCCTTCATCGAGGTCCAGGGGCCGCAGGACGAACTCCCGCTGAAGTTCCCCAAGGGCGTCGTCGTGACGTGGCTTTACCGGGGGGAAAACGAACCCGCCGGACGGCTGCTCGTTGCAGCCCTTGACGCACTCCCCTTCCATCCCGGCGAAGTCCAGGTTTTCGCCCACGGTGAGCGCGAGGCCATGAAGGGCCTGCGGGAAATATTCTTCACCCGGCATAAGCTTGAGCGCGCTGCTGTCTCGCTCTCCGGCTACTGGGCTGCCGGCCGGACCGAGGACGCTTTCCAGGCCGAGAAGCGCACCCCGATCGGCAAAATCCTCTAAACTCCGGGGGCCCGGAATCAGCGGCGGCGGTTGCGGCGGTCGTTCCCGTTCAGGTTCCGGGTCAGTGGCCGGGCGAGGTTGTCGCCGAAGACCACGCCCCCGGCGATCGCCAGGATGACCGTCAGCGCGTTGAACAGGCCGATTACCCCGCCGGAAATATCGTCAAGGCCAATACTCAGCCCGTACATCGAGCGGAAGATGCTCAATCCCGGGAAGAGGAACAGAATTGCCGGAACGGCAATCACCAGCTGGGGCGCTCCCATGCGCAGGGCCACGATTCGCGACGCCATGCCGATCACGATCGCGGCGATCGCCGGCGTAAGCCTGGGCCCGATTCCGGCGGCTTCTGCAGCCACGGACACCAGGAAACCGCCCACACCAATGATCACTGTGGGCAGCACCAGGTTGGCGGGCGACTGTTCCGTGATGCTGATGGTGGCCAGGGCAACGGCGAGCATCAGCAGGGTCACGGCAAAGGGATACGGGGAAGGCAGCACCTCTGTTACTTCCAGCCTCGGCATCCCCACCAGCGCGCCCACCACAAGTGCGACGGCGATTCCGGCCACTATCGCTCCGAAGGTCAGGAACGCGGAGAGGAAACGCCCTGCCGCAGTGACCGGGAAACCGTTGATCGCATCCTGCACCGCGGATACCAGCCGCCCGGTGGGCAGCATTAGCAGGATCCCGCCTGCCACCACGATTCCGGGCGCGATGTCCAGGTCAGCGGCACCAGTGGCGTCCAGCCACCAAAACAGCATGGCCAGGGCTGTCACCAGGAAGCCGCTGGCTGCCGTGGTAAAGAAGTCCGGAACGCGCCACCGGCCCAGCACCCGCTGGACCAGACTGACCAGGATAGTGCTGGCGAATCCCACGGCAGAACCCAGCGGGCTGCCGCCAATGAACGCGACGATGGCTGCCGCAAAAAGACCGGCTGAAACCATGACGGCCCAGCGCGGGAAAGGCTTGGGCTGATGCACAATTGCGTTGAGCTGCTGCGAAGCCTCGGCACGGGAGACATGCCCGTCCACAATGTCCGTCACCAGCCGGTGAACCAGAGCCAGCCCTGCGTAGTTGTTGGTCCAGGAACGGACCACCCGCATTACCGTGATGGGAGTCTGGTCCTTGGGCGAATAGTTGAGCAGGACAGACTGGTTGGTGATATCCACCTCAATGTTTTCCAGACCGTAAGCCGCCGTCACGGCAATCATCGCCGTTTCGACCTCCAGCGCACCGGCCCCGTAACGGAACATGGTTTCCGCCATCCCCAGCGCCAGGTCCAGTGTCTTGCGGGCACTGGCGTCAGGACCGCCCGAGCGGACCCGGGGGTTGGCGTACGGGCTGCCGGCCAGGCGTTCCACAATGGACATGGCCTGGGTGGGAGGGGTCTCCCCCTGCACCAGCCTGCGCAGCACCCGCCGCGCGGCAGCGGAGGATGAGTCAGCCCGCTGAGCCGCGGAGGGACTGTGCTGGCGTGGAGTCGTCTTCCGGGCGCGGGGCTTCCCCGAGCGCGGGACGGCGCTTCCCGGGCGCCCGGGTTTAGGCTCAGCTCCGGCAGACTTGCGGGCAGCCCCGCTCTTGGAGGCACCCCTGGGCATCCGCGGCACGGATGACGTGGCGGGCGGTGGCTTCGGTTTGGTGCTGCGCAGTCCGCCTGGTCCGGGAACGGCAGGCAGGGCGCTGGCCGGGGTCCGGACTGCGGACTGCTCCGTGTCCGAAGCAGCTCCACGTGTCCGTCGCTGTTCCTGCTGTTCCTGCTGTTCCTGCTTCCCGGGCACCTTGATGATGGGAATCAGTCCCGCCACCGGCTCAGGTGTGGGCGCAGGCCTGCGGCGGTCGTCGTCGTTATCCACGGTGTCCACCCCTGCTTCCCTCCTGGTGAATGCGGTTTAGTAGAACGGCTGGTGGTGGCGCCGCCAGTAGATCTGGCGGGTCACGCGTTCGCCGATGGTGTTCCAGATCCGGTAGCGCAGCGGGTCCAGCACGAGGTCCCAGCAGCCGGTGAAGTCCGTGACGGTCTTGGAGAAGCTCGTCTTGAACAGGCCCAGCCCGTGGTGCGGGTGTTCCTTGTTCTTCAGCTCGCTGCTGGGCGGAGTGCCGCAGAAATCGTATTCCTCGATTCCGTAGTCTTCCTTCAGCTCCGTCAGGGCGGTCCACTGCACCAGATGGGAATCGCCGTACTGCTTGCGGCGCGGCTTGGAGCCGCCGTCCTTGTAGGTGCCCTTTTTCCCGTACGCGATGACAAAGGCGCCCACGCTGGGTTCACCGTTTTCATCGAAGGCGAAGTAGAAGCGCCCCTGTCCGGCGGCCACGAAGTTGGACCAGAACCGGTGGTAGTACTCGTAGGAGCGCATCCGGGCATCGGAGCGGTCCTCAATGTGACTCATGAGCTTGTACATGGTCCGCATGTTTGCTTCGGTGGGCTCTACCCGGCGCACGTCGGCGCCTTCCCGGATGGCCCGGCGGACGGCGTTGCGGGCACGGGAGGAGATGTTCTTCAGGATCTGCTCGGTGTCCGGAGTGGTGTCCAGCAGCGCGGTGGAGTCGTTCGGCTGCAGGTTGAAGGTCTTGACGAATCCGGCGGAAGTGAACAGCTCCCGGATCTCGTCGCCGTCCACAATGTCCGGCTCAACCTTCAGCGCGAAGACTCGGCGGCGGGTTTCCCTGATGAACCGCGCCAGTGCGCGGGCCATCGCCGGCACGTCCTCCGGAGCAGCGGCGTCGGGCCCTTTGATCAGGTACCACAGGCTGCCCAGCAGCGGGACCTTCTTTTCGATGGCCAGGTTGTAGGAGGTGTATTCGGGGCAGCTGAAGACCAGGTAGATCGGATTCCAGCCGTGGTGTGACTTGACCTCCGCGTAGGCAGCTGACTGCAGTACGTTGCCGCCGTTCGGGTTGGACTGGACCAGCTTGTCCCACTCCGCAACCTCGTCAGCGGTGGCCAGGCGTGCACTAAAGTCTCGCAAAATTCCTCAACTAGTCCTCGTTGGTGGATCATTCTTCCGCCCCCGCTCGGAGCACCGGCTCCGGGCCGTTTCCAAGTCTATCCGCCGAGTGAACGGGCCCTGCACGGCCCCGGCCCGGCGCGCCGGGTGGCGCCAGCCACGCTGTGCGGGAATAGGCCGCGTTCCGCCGCCGTTGTGCGCAACAATAGATGCATACGCATATTTACGACGACGAAGGCGGCGGCAGTGGCACAGCACATTGAACTGGGACTGGACACGTTTGGGGACGTGACGGAGAACGGGGACGGCGCGAAGCTGCCCATGCCCGAGGTCATCCGCAACGTGGTGGCCGAAGCAGTGCTGGCAGATTCCGTGGGCCTGGACTTCATCGGCATCGGCGAACACCACCGGGACGACTTCGCGGTATCCTCACCCGAGACCGTACTGGCGGCCATTGCCGGCCAGACCAGCCGCATCCGCCTCGGCTCCGCCGTGACGGTGCTCTCCTCCGATGATCCGATCCGCGTCTTCGAGCGCTTCGCAACCCTGGATGCAGTGTCCAGCGGCCGGGCGGAGGTCATCCTGGGACGGGGCTCCTTCACCGAGTCCTTCCCGCTCTTCGGATTCGACCTCTCCGACTACGAGGTCCTCTTCGAGGAAAAGCTGGACCTGTTCACCAAACTGCTGCAGGAAAAACCCGTCTCCTGGGAAGGCAGCATCCGCCCGCCGCTGCGCAGCGTACAGGTCTACCCGCCCACGCAGGACGGCAGCATTCCCACCTGGATCGCCGTCGGCGGCACCCCGCAGTCCGTAGTGCGGGCCGCGCATTACGGTCTGCCGCTGATGCTGGCCATCATCGGCGGTGAACCGGCACGGTTCACCCCGTTCGTTTCCCTGTACAAGCGAGCCCTGAAGGAATTCGGCAAGCCCTCCCTGCCCATCGGCGCCCACTCCCCCGGCTACATTGCTGCCACGGATGAGCAGGCGCTTGACGAAGCCTGGCCGCACTACGCCCAGATGCAGAACCGCATTGGCCGCGAGCGCGGCTGGCCGCCGGTCTCCCGGGCCGAATACGAGGCCGGCGCCGGACCCGAGGGCGCTCTCTTTATCGGTTCCCCCGAAACCGTCGCGGACAAGATCATCCGGACCGCCCGGACCCTGGATCTGTCCCGCTTCGACCTGAAGTACAGCCTGGGCACCCTGCCGCACGAGAACCTGATGAAGTGCATCGAGCTCTACGGCACCGAGGTGGCTCCGGCCGTCCGCGCCGCCCTGGCGGCAGACGGAGAGCAGGACTAGGCATCAGCCGGGAGGAACCACCGTGTGCGTGGTTCCTCCCGCGCCAGCCCGGCGGCCCGCTCGATGTTGTTCCGGTCAGCGCCAGTGAGGCGCTGGTGCTCCTGGCGCATGTACTCCCGCCAGGTGGGAACGTCATAAACCTCCCGGAACTGGCTGGAGTCCGTCACCGAGTGCACCAGCTCCCAGGTCGTCGCCCCGGTGCGCAGCCGCGAGAGCTTCACTTCACGCATGGCTTCCACAAACTCCGAGGCCTCCTCCGGGTCCAGTTCGTACGCCACCTGAATGGTCACGGGACCCGCACCCGGATCCGGCTCAGACTCAACTTCCAGGCCCAGATCCGGTTCGGGGATACTGCGGTCCAACTGCCCGGTACCGGGCAGCAGCGGCAGCGGCACAACGCTGGCGGCAACCAGCACAAGCACGACGGCGGCACCGGCCAGCACCGGTGCGTAGCCGAACGCTGTGGCCAGCGAACCCCACAGCACCGACCCGAGCGCCTGCGTTCCGGTGAGGACCATCAGGTACACGGCAAGCCCGCGGGCCCTCACCCATTCCGGCAGCGTGAGCTGCATGGCACTGTTCAGCGTGGAGAGCGTGTTGATCCAGGCCATTCCGGCCAGGACCAGCAGGATTGCCAGCGGAACGGGAGGCAGGTAGCCGGCGGAAAACACTGCCGCGCCGAAGACGGCCGCGGAAGCCCCCAGCAGCACAGTGTCCTTGAACAGCCTGCGGGTCCGCACCAGCAGTGCCACTCCGAGGATGGCTCCGGCTCCCAGCGCCCCGAGCAGCAGGCCATAGCCTGAGGACCCCAGGCCCAGATGCCCGTTCACGGCAACGGGGAGCAGTGCGTAGAGGGCACTGGCCGGAACCAGGAACAGGATGCAGCGCAGGAGGATGCGGCGGATCCGCGGCGCTGCCCGGATGTAGCGCATCCCCGCCGCGAGCGCCTCGCCAAGGTGTTCACGGTCCTCGGGGCTCTGCGGTGCGCTGCGCCAGAGGAAGACCGCCAGAGCTGTCCCGAGGAAGGACAGGGCATTGAGCCCAAAGACGAAGGCCGGTCCGGCCACCGAGACCAGAACGCCGCCCAGGGCCGGTCCAACGGCCCGGGCAGCGTTGACGGCCACCGACCCGAGCGCTGACGCTGAGCGGATCTGTTCACGCGGCACCAGCGACGGCGTGACAGCCTGCCAGGCCGGAGAACTCAGGGCGACTCCGCAGCCAATCAGGAACGTGTAGAGCAGCAGGGAATCCGGACCCAGCAGCCCCAGGGCGGCAATCGCGGTGAGCAGGGCCCCGGCACCGGCGGCGAAAAGGTTGCTGCCCAGGATCAGCCGCCGCCGGTTAAAGGCATCGGCCAGGACGCCCGCGACCAGGCCAAGGAGCAGCGCCGGGGCCAGCGACGCCGACTGCACCAGGGAGACCAGGACCGGGCTCGCTCCGCTCTCGACGAGGTACCACTGGGCACCGACGGTCTGCATCCAGCTGCCGACGTTGGATCCGAGCTGCGCCAGCCACAGGATCAGGAACCACCGGTTTCGCAGGGGCGCCCAGGGAGATTCCATCGGATTCCTCCGTCGGTGACGGCGCTCCCTGCCGGGGGTTGGGTCCGCGGACCAGTGCGCCTCACTGGCAGGTTAGGTCCGCAAGACCGCGGAGTCCATAGCGCGCCTCCGCCAGGAGTATGCTGACACCGTGTCACCAAAACTGGCCCGCGCCCAAGAGCCGGGCCCGGAAAGGAAATCCCCAATGTACGTGGTAGTCAACACCCTGGAAATCACGCCTGATACTGCCGAAGCCTTCGAGAAGGCCTTCATTGACAGCATGGCGCACCTTGAAGGCGTTCCGGGGCTTGGCCGCAGCACGCTGATGCGGCCAGAGGGTGCTTCCAACACCTATCTCTCCACCATGGAGTTTGACTCCAAGGAGAGCTTTATGGCGTGGCTGAGGTCCGATTCCTTCAAGGCTTCCCACTCCGCTGACCAGGCTCCAGGCATGCAGGCACCCAATGCCGTAGCTTCCTACTCCGTCATCAAGGACACAGCCGCCTAGCCGGTCTCTTGCCGGCCCGCGCCGGGGCGCCGCCTTACCAGCCGTGCGCTCCGGCGAATCCCTTCCAAAGACGGCGGAAACGCTTCTCCGCTGCCCGCGCCCGCTCCTCCTCGACGGCGTGCAGCCGCCCGTAGGTGAAACCGCTGCCGCCCCGGCCGGGATGGGCACCGAGCCGGACCAGCAATTCCCGGGTGACCACACTGTCCTGATGCTCGCCGAGCGCCTTTTGGACAGTTTCCGCTGCTTCCACCATGTCGGTGGCACGTTTGCCCCCCACAGGCACGTAGGCCTCTGCCGCGTAGCGCAGACGTTTGGCATCCTTGCGGGCCTCGTGGAAGATCTCTGCCCGCTGCGCGTCGTCGGGCTCGTTCCTGGCCTCACGGACACGGCGGCGGAGCCGGTCCAGGTCACGGCGGATCAGCCGCCTGCCGACTTTACGCGCCGGCTTATCTGCCGGACCGGTGAGCTGCGGATCCTCCAGGAGCACCCCCAGTTCCTGCACCAGCGCCGAATAGCGGTCCGCGTCCAGTTCACGGTGGATCGCCTTGACCGCATCGTTGTAGCGGGCCGTCAGCTCCGCATCGATCCGCTCGGACACCGGGCCCCAGACCAGTTCATCCGGCTGGGCAGCCACCAGCTCCTGCATCCGGTGGCGCATCACCTGGGCGTCGCGGGCAGCACCCAGGAGCTGGGCCAGCCATTTGAGTTCAGCACGGATCCGCCCGGCAGGCTCCTCAGGGAGAAGCCTCCGGTAACTGGCCAGCACCGAGCGCAGCCGGCGGGTGCTGACCCGCATTTTATGGATGGCGTCGGATTCCCCGGCAAGCAGCCGCTTTTCCTGCCGCAGCATTTCCGCGTACTGCTCCGAAACGTAAGCCAGCAGCGCCTCTCCGGCCATGCCGCCTGGTCCTGCCACGGGAGCGGCTGGAAGGTCGGTCGCGGAAGCCATGGCTCAGTATAGGCAGGCGCGCCCCGCGCCGGGCAGACCCCCTGTACCCGGGGATGGGCACCGCCGTAGCATCAGCTGTACCGGCGCTGAGCCGGAACAGCCGCCCGAGCCCTTCTGGAGGCCTGGACCATGAACTCGATGCGCTACGTCAAGCTGGGCCGTTCAGGTGCCACCGTTTCCGCAATCGGGCTGGGCTGCCTGAGCTTTGGCGATCCGGCCCGGGGTACCCATTCCTGGACCCTGCGGGAGGATGAGTCCAAGGCCTGCATTCGGCGGGCTCTGGAACTGGGCATCAACTTCTTTGACACAGCCAACGTCTACTCCGCAGGTGACAGCGAGCGGCTCCTTGGAGTGGCCCTGCGGGAGTACGCGCGCCGGGAAGAAGTTGTCATAGCCACCAAGGTGCACGGCGAGATGGCACCCGGGCCCAATGGCTGGGGACTCTCCCGCAAGCACATTCTGTGGCAGGTCGAGGAGTCGCTGCGCCGGCTGGGCACCGATTACATTGACCTCCTGCAGATCCATCGCTGGGACAGCTCCACTCCGCTGGAAGAGACCCTCTCCACCCTTGACCAGCTGGTGCGGGACGGCAAGGTCCGTTACCTGGGGGCATCCACGACCTACGCCTGGCAGTTCGCCAAGGCGTTACAGCTGCAGCGGGCCCGCGGATGGGCGCCCTTCGTCACCATGCAGGACCACTACAACCTGATTTACCGCGAGGAGGAGCGGGAAATGTATCCGCTCTGCCTCGAAGAAGGCATCGGTGTGCTGGCCTACAGCCCCCTGGCCCGCGGCCGCCTTGCACGTCCCTGGCATGAGGAGAGCCTTCGGCGGGGGCACGATTCCCTGGCCGATGCCATGTACGGCGCCCATGAGGAAACGGACCGCCGGATCTCCGACGCATTGGGAACCGTCGCCCAGGCGCACGGTACTTCCCGGGCACGGACGGCCATCGCGTGGGTGCTGGACCACCCGGTGGTCACCGCCGCCCTGATCGGCGTCACCTCCATGGCACAGCTGGATGACGACGCCGCCGCCCTGGACCTGGAGCTCACGGCAGAGGACAACGCACTGCTCTCAGAGCACTACGTGCCGCACGGCGTCGTCGGTTTCTGAGCCCTGCTAGCCCTTCACCGCGCCGGCCACCAGACCGGAGGCGATGTAGCGCTGCAGAAACAGGAACAGCACCATGACCGGCACCGCTGCCAGTACCGCGCCGGCAGAGAACACACCCCAGGTGCGGGACTGGTTGTCCCCCACGAAGGAATAGAGCCCGACGGCGAGGGTCTGGGTGTCCGGATCATTGAGCACAATCGAGGCGATCATAAACTCCCCGGTGGTGGTGATGAAGGTCAGCAGGCCCACGATCGCCAGGATGGGGGTCACCAGGCGCAGGATGATGGTGAAGAAAATCTGGAAGTGCCCGGCACCGTCAATCCGCGCCGCTTCGTCCAGGGTTTTCGGCACCGTGTTAAAGAACCCGTACATCAGGTAGGTGTTCACACCGAGCGCTCCGCCCAGGTACACCATGATCAGGCCCAGCTGGCTGCCCAGGCCGAGCCAGGGAACAACGTCGGAGATCTCCGAGAGCAGCAGGAAGATTGCCACTACGCCCAGCATCTGCGGGAACATCTGCAGCAGCAGCAGGCTCAGCAGGCCCATGCGCCGGCCGGTGAAGCGCATCCGGGAGAAGCTGTAGGCGGCCAGGGCGCCCAGGAAGACTGTGGAGGCGCTGGTGACCAGGCCGATCACCAGCGTGTTCATGAACCAGCGTGCGAACGGCTTCTGCGGATCCGTGAACAGCGCCTGGAAGTTATCGAACCCGATGTCGCGGAACAGGCCGCTGGAGGCAACCAGCGTTCCGGTGGGGCTCAGCGCGGCGGAGAGGACGTAGGCCAGCGGCAGCAGGGCGAAGGCCGTCATGACCAGGCCCACCAGATGCCGCCAGCCGGTGTCCTTGAACCAGGCCCCGAAGCTGCGGCGCCGCGGGCGCCGGGGCCGGTGGCGTATACACAACTCCGCGCCCCCGCGCCGAGGCCTG
>NZ_JAXIOM010000071.1:0-18126 GCF_049311025.1 Arthrobacter sp. 3Tela_A | reverse complement strand
GGGGGGGGAGCGTTACGGGGTGCGGCCCTTTTCAGGCGTGGAAAGCGGAGCTTACCAGCTGGACTTCTTGATGCCGGGCAGTTCGCCGGCGTGAGCCATATCGCGGAAACGCACGCGGGAGATACCGAACTTCTGGAGGGTACCCCGGGGGCGGCCGTCGATCTGGTCGCGGTTGCGCAGGCGGACCGGAGAAGCGTTGCGGGGCAGCTTCTGCAGGCCGAGGCGTGCGGCTTCGCGTGCTTCGTCGGTCGCGTTCGGGTCGACCAGGGTCTTCTTCAGTTCGAGGCGCTTGGCAGCGTAGCGCTCAACAACAACCTTGCGCTGCTCGTTGCGGGCAATCTTGGACTTCTTTGCCATTCTTAGCGCTCCTCACGGAATTCGACGTGCTGGCGGATCTTGGGGTCGTACTTCTTCAGAACCATGCGGTCCGGGTCGTTACGACGGTTCTTGCGGGTCACGTAGGTGTACCCGGTGCCGGCGGTCGACTTCAGCTTGATGATCGGACGAACGTCCTTATCCTTAGCCACTAGAGCTTCACACCCTTCGCGAGGAGTTCGGTGACGACTGCGTCAATGCCGCGGACGTCGATCGTCTTGATGCCGCGGGCGGAAACCTGCAGCGTCACGTTGCGGCGCAGGGACGGAACCCAGTAGCGCTTCTTCTGAATATTCGGGTCGAACCGACGCTTGTTGCGGCGGTGCGAGTGCGAAATGCTGTGACCAAAGCCGGGAACAGCTCCGGTTACCTGGCAGTAAGCTGCCATGATCTCTCCTCCAGTTGTAGTAAATATGACGGTCCTCAGAAAACAAGCACCAGGCGATGCCGCCATGGCACCTGCAATAAAGAGCGTCCCGCCACCAGTTTTGACACCGTTATTACTGCGACTTTCCGGAGGTTGACCTGGCGGGGTGAGATCCAGCCGAAGTGCCTCGCCGCGGGGAAGACGGTGAAGTTCGGGCAGCCATAGCAGTAATCTGCTGTGACAGCCTTCAATTCTAGGTTTATACGGGCGGCCACGCAAATGCCCTGGTCCGGGCCTTTGCGGGACCAAACCAGATCATGGGCGCGACTTAACGCCTTCCTATCCTAAACGGTGAGGGCGCCTGATCCAAACCGGCTAATCAGCGGCGGGCTTCTCCAGCGCTCCGGCGGCCGTGACGACGGCGATCCCGGTTTCCGGGTCCTCTTTCGCACCGTCCAGGTTGGTTGCACCTCCCACTACAGCGCCGGAATCCACCACCATGTTCCGCAGCCGCGCACCAGTGATGACGCGCACGCCGTCGAGCAGCACACACCCATGCACCTCGGCGCCGGCTTCGATATGGCAGTCCGGTCCCACAACGCTGCGTGAAACTTCGCCGTCTATCCGGGACCCCGGAGCCAGCAGGCTGGTTTCCACCTGGGCTGCTGCTCCGACGAACGCCGGCAGCCGGCGCGGGGTTGCGGTCAGGATGGGCCAGGCCGGGTCGTCAAAGACCATGCCGTGCCCGTCCAGCAGGTCCATGTGAGCCTGGTGGTAGCTGTCCGGCGTACCCATATCCCGCCAGTAGCCGTCCAGCCGGTGTTCGATGACCTTTTCACGTTCGACCAGGTAGGGAACCAGCTGGTCCCCGTAGTCCTCGAGCTTGCCGTCCCGCTCCATCAGTTCTTCGAGGCTCCGCAGCAGCACCTCGGCGTCGTAGAGGAAGATCTCCGCAGCGATGAGGTCCGTCTTGGGTTTTTCCGGCTTGTATTCGAAGCCGGTCACGGTGCCGTTCTCCACTTCCAGGACCCCGTGCTCCGACGGGTCGTGGCTGATCCGGTAGCTGACTACGGTCAGGGCTGCTCCAGCGGCGGTGTGCGCTTCAATAACGTCGCGGTAGTCCAGCCGGTAGAGATGGTCGGCGCTGAGCACCAAAACAAGGTCCGGATCATATTCGCGAATGTAGTCCGCCTGGCGGTACAGGGCGTCAGCATTGCCTTCGGCGAACCCCTCCCCCTCGGATCCCTGATAGGGCGGCAGCACACGCAGTCCGCCGTTGGTGCGGTCAAGGTCCCACGGGCGGCCGCTCACCAGGTGGTCGTTCAGGGACTTGGGCTCATACTGCTCAACGATCCAGACGTCGCTGAGGCCGGAGTTGTGCAGGTTTGAAAGCGGAATGTCGATCAGCCGGTAGGAGCCGCCCACCGGCATGGCCGGCTTGGCACGGGTGTCCGTCAGGCTCCCGAGCCTTCCGCCGGATCCCCCGGCAAGGATGATGGTCAGTATCCGCGGCTGGCGCATTCAGGTTCCTTTGGTTGGGGCGCCCGGACGGTCCGAGGCCGGATCGAGCAGGGTGAGTATTTTCGTGCCAATCCGGGTCAGGTCTGCCACGTCCTGGTCATCCAGGGCGTCGAAGACCGCTCCCCGGACGGCATCAACATGGCCGGGAGCGAGCTCAACCAGGGCTTTCATGCCTTCTTCGGTAAGTGCCACCATCGTCACCCTCGCATCATTGGGCGACGGGAAACGGCGCATCCAGCCACGCTGTTCGAGTTTCTTGACTACGTGGGAGAGCCGGGAGAGGGAAGCGTTGGAGCGTGATGCCAGTTCGCTCATGGCCAGCTGCCGGCCCTCAACCTCCGAGGTCATGGCCAGGACGTGGTAGTCGAAGAGCGTGATCCGGGCCCGGCGGAAAAGATCGGCGTCGAGGGTTCCCGGCAACCGTGTGGCCACAGCATAGAGCGCAAGCCATGCGCTGCGCTCCTGCTGGGTAAGCCACCGGCCGGACTGCTGTTCGGTCATGGGGGTAATCATCTCACGTCACTTGAGCCTTCAAGCCTGGCTGAGCCGGCATTAGCGGGCAGGCTCACGGTCTTCCGGCGCAGCAGTTCCGGCCGAGTCGAACGGCAGGGAGTCCACATCCAGCAGCGGGTTCTCGTCCTGGGTTTCGACCAGCTCGCGGGCTTCTTCCTCGGTTGCCACACTCGGCATGGATCCGGGCATGGGGCGCCGGGCGGATTCCTTCATGATGCCAATGGCGACGGCACCGATGGCCGAGGTGACCATGAGGTAATAGGCCGGCATCATGTCATTGTCAGTCAGGGTAATCAGGCCCTGCATGATCAGCGGAGCGGTGCCGCCGAAGATGGCCACGGCAAAGTTGTACGCGATGCCCATGGCTCCGTAACGGCTGGCTGTGGGGAAGAGCGCCGGCAGGGCCGAGGCCAGGTTGGCAACGTAGAACGTCACCGGAATGGCCAGCAGCCCCAGACCCAGCAGGGTGCTCCAGATGGGCCCCAGTCCGATCAGGACAAAGGCGGGGATAGCGAGCACGATCGTGCTCCCCGCCCCCATCCAGAGCACCGGACGGCGGCCAATCCGGTCCGAAAGCCGGCCCGTCAGGGGGATGCACAGCGCCATGATCACCAGCACCGGAATGGTCAGCAGCGTGCCGTGAACCGGGTCGTAGCCCTTCGAATCGGTGAGGTAGGAAGGCATATAGGACGTCAGCGCGTAGCCGACGGTGTTCGCGGCAGCCACGAGGACCATGGCCAGCACAATCGGCCGCCAGTAGGTCCGGAAGATGCCGAATGTTCCCTGTGCGACGGCGTCTTTGTCCATGTCCTTGCCTGCTGCTGAGGCCGCTTGTTCCTCCTGGGCATCGAGGGTCGCTTGGAAGGCCGGGGATTCCTCGATCTTGAGGCGGAAGTAGATGGCGATGGCGCCCAGCGGTCCGGCGACCAGGAACGGGATCCGCCAGCCCCAGTTGAGCATGGTTTCTTCGCTGAGGGTCAGCTGGAGGGTGGACACCGTCAGAGCGCCCAGGGCAAAGCCCATGTAGCTGCCGAGGTCCAGGATGCTGGCCAGGAAGCCGCGGCGCTTGTCGGGAGCGTATTCCGAGACAAAGGTGGTGGCACCTGCGTATTCACCGCCCGTGCTGAAACCCTGGAGGAGTTTCATGAGAACCAGCAGCACCGGAGCGGCCATGCCGATCTGCGCGTAGCCGGGCAGCAGCCCGATCGCGAAGGTGGAGGCAGCCATGAGGATCAGTGTGGTGGCCAGCGTTTTCTGCCGGCCGATCCGGTCGCCGATGCGGCCAAAGATGACGCCGCCCAGCGGACGGGCAATAAAGGTGGCCGCGAACACGCCCAGACTGAAGAGCAGCTGGGATGCGGGGTCGGCGTCGGACAGGAAGACGGCGCCCATGGTGACGGCCAGATAGCCGTACACGCCGATGTCGAACCATTCCATGGTGTTGCCGACGACGGTGCCGCCGACGGCTTTTTTCATCATGGTGTGGTCAACCACGTTTACGTCATCTACCTCAAGGCGACGGCGGCGAAGCGGATTCCGCTTCGGTTTGCGCGCTGCGGTGTCCGGGAGTGAACCGGGCGGAGCGCTGCTCGAATCAGGTGCTTCCTGCTGCATTTGGGCCTTTTTCTCTAGAGGTCATCTGCGTAGGGCAATTGCATCCCTGTGCCGGCCCCAAGCCGGCAGAGCCACAAGTTTAGGAAAAAAGGCCGTTTTTCCCGAATCGTAAGGGTACTTATCCTTACGGAGGGATGAGACGGCACCGGTAGTTGCCAATAACCGTGCGGGGTTTCAGATTTATTGTGAAGTACGTCACACCAGAGGGGTTTTAGGGTCTTTGCCGCGTGTTTTCCACCCTCCCGCGGCGCAGCCTAGCCCAGCGGCGTGAGCTGCACCGGAGAGGGGAACCGGGCGCTGAGGTTGTCTCCGGAGGAGACTCCGCGCAGGCGCCGGCTGACCCACGGGCCGAGGTACTCCCGGGCCCACCGCGCGTCATGCTTCAGCCGCTGGATCCGGTCGCGGGCCGGCAGGGTGTCCAGTTCAGGAACGTCCAGTGCATCCGTGGCACGCAGGACTTCCAGGACCTTCTTGGCGGTGAGGATGTGCCCGGCCGGTGACATGTGCAGGCGGTCCACGTCCCAGTAGCGCTCGTCCTGGAGGACTTTCAGCCGCCAGTAGTCGACCAGGATCGCCCCGTGGGCGTCCGCGGCCTCACGCACCAGCTCGTTGTACAGGGCAGTGCGGCCCCGGGTCCGGCCGAAAATCGGCGACTGGCCGGAATCGAATCCGGTGAAAACCAGCACTGCGGCACCGGAAGCGCGGAGCCTGCCAATCGCTGAATCGTAGGCCTGGACAATCGCGTCGATATCCACCTTGGGCCGCAGGATGTCATTGCCGCCGGCGTAGATGCTGACCAGCGTCGGCTCGAGAGCCAGGGCCGGCTCAATCTGCTCGTCGATTACCTGCCGCAGCTTCTTGCCGCGGATAGCGAGATTGGCGTATCCCCAGGACCCGTCTGCCAGGGCAAGCTGCTCCGCAACGCGGTCTGCCCAGCCGCGGACTCCGTTGGGGCGGGACGGATCCCAGTCCCCCACACCTTCAGTAAAGGAATCTCCAAGGGCCACGTATCGCTGCGAGAAAGTCACCACCACAGCCTACAAGCCGATCTGCGGACCGCCAGCCGGCAGTCTAGACTCAGAGCCGGAACACTCCCCGTCAATCGAAGGGCACCATGTCCAGCCAGTCTCAGACGCAGAAGGCTCCCGCTCCGCACGGCTCCGGCCGGCGCGCCGCCGTCGTCATCAACCCCACCAAGAAAACCGATGTGGACATCCGCGCACTGGTGGAGAAGGTCTGCACCGCTGAAGGCTGGGCCGCGCCGCTTTGGCTGGAGACGGAGGCTGATGACCCGGGCCGCGGAATGGCGCGCCAGGCGCTGGAGGAAGGCGCCGACGTCGTTATAGCCGCCGGCGGCGACGGCACCGTGCGCTGCGTGGCAGCGGAACTGACCGGCACGGACACCCCGCTGGGGCTGCTGCCGCTGGGCACCGGAAACCTGCTGGCGCGGAACCTGGACGTACCGGTCGATGATCCGGTGGGAGCCGTCCGCACCGCGCTGACCGGGACGGAGCGCCGCATCGACGTGGTTCACGTCAAGGTGGATGAGGCCGTGGACAGCGAAATCTTCCTGGTCATGGCAGGACTGGGATATGACGCCGTGATGATGGGGGACACGAATACTTCCCTCAAGGACCGCGTGGGATGGCTGGCCTACGTGGACGCCGGCATCCGGAACCTGCCCGGCAAGCCGGTGAAGACCATGATTTCCATCGACGGCGGCAAACCGTTCTCCCGGCGGCTGCGCAGTGTGATGGGCGGGAACTGCGGCAAAATCATGGGCGGCCTGGAAGTCTTTCCCGGCGCCAGGATTGACGACGGCCTGCTGGACATTATGACCATGGCACCCAAGGGGAAACTGGGCTGGCTGTCGGTTGCAGCCGGGCTGCTGCGGCGCGGCAAGGGCCGCGGAACCGCGGTGGAGTACTTCCAGTGCAAGAGCGCCGATATCTGGGCAGAGGCTCCCCAGGACTTCGAAATGGACGGTGACCATCTGGGCAGCGCCACCCGGCTCTCCCTCCGTGTTGATCCGAGTGCCCTGAGGATCCGGATGCCGTACGGGAAGAAGGACCCGGCGATCCTCACCAACCCCGAGCCCTAGTCTCCGGTGCCCTGTCTTCCTGTCCCACAGACGGGATTAAACGGATCAGCCCCCGTCCAGGCGGGGGCTGATGCCGTCTTGGCCTAGAGCCAGGTCATCGGATCGATGTACTCACCGTTGATGAGCACTTCGAAGTGCAGGTGCGGGCCGGTGGAGTTTCCGGTGCTGCCCACCCCGCCGAGCACCTGGCCTTCTTCGACAGGCTGGCCGGTTTCTACCCGGATGTCATTGAGGTGGTTGTAGGTGGTCTGGACTCCGTCGCCGTGGTCCACCACAATCCTCAGCCCGCCGCCGCCTGTGGTGTGCCAGCCGGCTTCGATGACCGTGCCGGCCCGGGCGGAGCGTACTTCAGCGCCGAGTCCGCCACGGAAGTCGGTGCCGGTGTGCCATTCCTGGCCGGAGCCGGTCATCGGGTTGATCCGCCAGCCGAAGGGCGAGGTGATCACCAGGCCGTCCACGGGAACGGAAGGCTTGGCCGGCGGCGCTTCGGCGACCGGTGCCGTTGAGCCGGTTCCTCCTTCAGCGGGTGCTGCAGGTGCCGGCTCCTGCGGTTCCGGAAACGGTTGGGTGTTGACCAGCTGCCGTTCGGCTACGGCTCCGGTGTCAGCGACGGTTGCTGCTTCAGCCACACCGAAAACCATTCCGCTGAGCAGCAGCGAGGCACCGGTTCCCAGCGCGGCAGTCTTGCGGCCGGGGGTACTGAATTTCCGGGCCCGACGCAGCAGGTCCTGGAGCTGGGGGGAAAGGGACAGCCCCTGATGTTCCCTTTCCGGATCGGCATGCTTGCCGGAAGGCCGGTACCGGGCCGCCGTCTCCGTGACGTACCGGCGGAGAGCATCAGCCAAATTCCGGGCAGTCTCGTTTACTTTGGGGGTCACGCAACCTCCACTGTGAATAGACAACAGTTCTGTCGGTACTGCGGATGCCTCATCAGGGCGTGCGAGAGCCAGGCAAAAGTGGAAGTGATTTCCTCCAGTTTAACCAGCCCCGCCTTGACATTGGGAGCTTTTGTGTGCAAGTAAACAGACGCGCGTGGCGGGCCCTACAGCAGCGTCAACGGCGCTGGTTCACAGCGTGCAGGGGCCGTAAAAACCTACGACGCTTCAGCCCGGCCGTGCCGCCAGTAACCCATAAAGGCCACCTGCTTGCGGTCGATTCCGGCCTCACGGACCAGATAGCGCCGCAGGCCCCTGACCACAGCTGCTTCGCCCGCAATCCAGGCGTAGAACGGCAGGGCGCCGGCGGGGGTGTTGGGGCTGGGTGAGTTCTCCACGACCTCGGGGGCCAGCCTGGCGGGGGTTTCCCAGAGGATCACGGAGTCGATGTCCACGTCTTCCAGTTCCTGCCGGCGGGCCGGCACCGGCGGCGCGGTTTCAGCGCGTTCAACCGTGGCATAACCGGGTACTGCCACGGCGTCCCGCACAGCGGCCTCCAGCGCTTCGCCGTGGGCCCGGCCGTTGCGGGGCAACCAGCTGATGCTCACCTTGGACGGAGTGGACAGGGCCTGGACATCGCCGGCGTCGGGCACTTCCAGCAGCGCGTGCCCGGTGAAGTCTTCGGGCAGGTTGGCCAGGATCGAGGCGATTGCCGGAACCGCTGTCTCGTCCCCGGCCAGCAGCACGTGCTGGGCCAGGCCGGGGCGCCATTCGATGCCGCCGTAGGACTCTGCGGTGACGCAGTGCACGGCGTTGGGACCGATAACCGTGACACGGTCCCCCGGCTTGGCGGCAGCAGCCCAGGTTGATGCCGGGCCGCCCACGCCCTCGCTGTCGAAGTGCAGGACGAAGTCGACGTCGATCTCGGGTTCCGGTGCGGAGCAGCGGGAAGCGCGGACCGTGTAGGTGCGCATGGACCCGCGGGCCTGGGCGTCCATGGCCAGCCAGTTGCGGTACCAGCCTGCATCCTCGCAGTCGATGGGAGGCAGCGGGGCGCGGGTACCATCCGCCGCCTGCGGCGGGATGACCACCTTGATCCGCAGGTCGTCAGTACTTCCCTGTACACCGAAGTCGCGCAGGCACTCGCCGCCGAAGGTGATGCGCTGGAAGTTTGCGCTAAGCCGCTGCACGGACCGGACCTCAACGTCGAAGGCCAGCACTGCAGCGTTGGCACCCTTGCGCCGCGCAGGGGCAGCAGCCGCTGCCGTCGAGGTGGTGCGGGTACCGGTCATGAAGCTGCCTCCATCGGGTTGCGGGTCTCAAGGCGGGAATCGTGCGGGTTGGGCAGGTAGCCCACGGCGGGAGTCTTGGGTGCCGGAGCGGGGCGGGAGTGGTGGCGTCCCACGGGCACCACCATGGGTGTTCCGGAAACGGGGTCGGGGATCACGGCGGCTTCCAGGCCAAAGACGTCCTGGACCAGCTCTTCGGTCACAATCTCCGCAGGTGCCCCCTGGGCTGCGATGCGCCCATCCTTCATGGCAATGAGATGGTCAGCGTACCGTGCCGCCAGGTTAAGGTCGTGGAGCACAATCACCACGGTGGTGCCGGCACGCCGGTTCAGGTCCGTAACCAGGTCCAGGACCTCCACCTGGTGGGTGACGTCCAGGAAGGTGGTGGGTTCATCCAGGAGCAGGATGTCCGTCTGCTGGGCCAGGGCCATGGCAATCCAGACCC
Source organism: Arthrobacter sp. 3Tela_A (assembly GCF_049311025.1). Lineage (NCBI taxonomy): Bacteria > Bacillati > Actinomycetota > Actinomycetes > Micrococcales > Micrococcaceae > Arthrobacter > Arthrobacter sp. 3Tela_A. The sequence goes on along the minus strand of NZ_JAXIOM010000071.1, from coordinate 9,026 downwards.
GCTGGCGCTGGCCACCGGAAAGTTCGTCGATGTCCCGTCCTGCCAGTTCCAGCGTGCCGGTGGCTTCCAGTGCGGCGGCGACGGCGTCGTCGTCTTTGGCGTTCCACTGGCGGAACCAGCCCTGGTGCGGGTAGCGGCCGCGGCCCACGAGGTCAGCCACCGTGATGCCGTCAGGTGCGTTGGGGGTCTGCGGCAGCAGGCCCAGGATGCGGGCGACTTCCCTGCTGGGCATCGAGTTGATGTCCCGGCCGTTCAGTTCCACGAGGCCGGAGGCGGGCTTCAGCAGCCGGGCGAGGCCGCGCAGCAGGGTGGATTTGCCGCACGCATTGGCGCCGACGATCACAGTGATCCGGCCTGCGGGCAGTTCAACGCTGAGACCGTCTACCACTGTCCGGTCTGCGTAGGAGAGCACCAGGTCCCGTGCCTCAAGCTTGTTCTGCATGCTTTAGCCTCCTCGGCCTACACGGTTGGAGCTGACGAGCAGCCACAGCAGGAACGGCGCCCCGAGGGCACCGGTCACGACGCCGACGGGCAGGGCGCCCGGAAGCAGGTTGTTGGCGGCGAAGTCAGCGGCAAGCAGGATCAGGGCACCGGTGAGGCCGGCAGCGGCGAGCGAGGCCCGTCCGCCGATCAGCCGGCGGGAGATGGGCCCGGCCAGGAAGGCCACAAACGCCACCGGTCCAGCTGCGGCAGTGGCGACTGCTGCCAGCGCGACGCCGGTAAACAGCAGCCCGGCGCGGGTTCCCTCAACGGGCAGGCCAAGGCCGGCGGCGAAGTCGTCTCCCAGTTCCAGTACCCGCAGGCGCCGGCCCAGCAGGACCGCGGCCGGGAGCAGCACCAGAAGGGCGAGTGCCACGATGCCGGCCCGTTCCCAGGTTGCGGAGTTGAGGGAACCGGTCAGCCAGACGAGTGACTCCGCGGCGGTGCGCACGTCGGTGCGGGTCAGCAGGAAGTTCACCACCGCCTGCAGCACGGCGGCAAAACCGATTCCCATCAGGACCAGGCGGGCGCCGGAGGCCCCGCCTCGCCGGCTAAGCAGGTGCAGTGAGACGGCGATAACGCAGGCACCGGCAAGGGCCGCCAAAGAGACCCCGGCTCCCGTAGCTCCAAAGGCCACCATGGCGGTGACCGCAGCGGCGCTGGCCCCGTAACTGATGCCAATGATGTCCGGGCTGGCCAGCGGGTTGCGCAGCATGGTCTGGAAGAGATGTCCGGAGACGCCGAAGGCCGCTCCGATGAGCACGGCGGTCACGGCGCGCGGCAGTTTGCTCTCCATCACAATGAAGGAGGCGCCGGGAATCCTCTCCCCCGCCAGGATGCGCACAAAATCCGGGATCGTCACGGTGTAGCTGCCCAGCAGCACCCCCGCGAAGAAGAGCATCACGACACCGGCGGCCAGGGCAGCCAGGACCACCCGGCGTCGTCGTCCGCTGCGGCGTCGGACTTCACGCACCGTGGCGGCAGCAGAGCCGTTCTCCCGGAGCAGGGGTGCGGCGCTCACAGCTCGGCCAGCTTCCGCCGTCGGATGATGGCAATGAAGACGGGGGCGCCGATCACGGCGGTCATGATTCCGACCGGGACCTCGCCGGGCGGCAGGATGAGGCGGCCGACGACGTCCGCCACCAGCAGCAGCACGGGTGCCAGGACCGCGGAGAGCACCAGGATCCAGCGGTAGTCCGGGCCGGCGAGTCCGCGCACCAGGTGAGGGATCACCAGGCCCAGGAACGCGATGGGGCCGGCCGCGGCGGTCGCTGCGCCGCAGAGCAGCACTACGCCCACCGCCATCACTCCGCGCGAGAGGGCGACGTTCTGGCCCAGCCCGCGCGCGACGTCGTCACCCAGGCTCAGGCCGTTCAGTGCCCGGCCGGAGGCGAGCAGAATTACAGCGCCCACAGCGAGGAAAGGAATAAGGGGAAACAGGACGTCCCAGCCGCGGCCGGAGACGGTGCCGACCTGCCAGAACCGGAAAGTGTTCAGGGTCTGCTGACTGGAGACAAGCACGGCTGAGAGGAGGCTGGTCAGCCCGGCGGTCAGCGCAGCGCCGGCCAGTGCCAGCTTCACCGGGGTTGCTCCCTCCCGGCCCAGGGACGCGACGGCGTAGACCATCAGCGCGGCAAGCGCCGTGCCCGCGAGTGCGAACCAGACGTAGCCGGTGAAGGTGGTGATGCCGAAAACGTAGATGGCCGTGACGACGGCGAATGCCGCGCCGGCGTTCAGGCCCATGATTCCCGGGTCAGCCAGCGGATTCCGGGTCATGCCCTGCAGGGCAGTTCCGGCCAGGCCGAGTGCGGCACCGATAAGGAGGGCGGCGACGGTGCGCGGGAGCCGGCTCAGGACGACGGCGTGGTCACCGTTGGCGGGATCGGCGCTGGTCAGCGCCTGCCAGACGGTCTCCAGTGAGAGCGGCCGGGCGCCGAGGGCCACGGAAGCGAAAGCGGCGGCAGCCAGGATGGTGAGGGACGCTGCCAGGAGTACGACCGGGGAAATGCGGCGGCCGTGCCGCGGTACTACTGTCGGGCCTGAAACGGGGGTGCGGGCCACGGCCGGTGAGGACACAGCGGCACCTCCTGAAGCCAGCGGTATATGACTTAAGTAAGGCTAACCTACGGCTGGTCAGATTAAGAAACAGTTCCGTGCCGTATTACTCCCCGCCGAGAGGCCAGTTACGGCTGTTATGAAGGCTCAAAGGAGCCGTAACTGGCCTCTCGCGTGGGGGTATCCTCGGTTGGCGGGAAAAGGCGGTTACTCGGCGCCGTGGCCGGGAGTAACTTCCTCTCCCGGACGGACCGGACCGGGAGGAGTACCGTCGCCGAACGGACGGCCGCCGAGTGCGTCCCTCCCGTGCGGGGTCAGCCAGACGGAGTTGTCCGGGCCCTTCGGCACTATTCCGGTTGGGTTAATGTCCTCGTGGACGATGTAGTAGTGCTGCTTGATCTGCACAAAGTCCACGGTGTCGCCGAAGCCGGGAGTCTGGAACAGGTCCCGGGCGTAGCCCCAGAGGTTCGGCATTTCGCTGAGCTTGTTCCGGTTGCACTTGAAGTGGCCGTGGTAGACGGCGTCGAAGCGGACCAGGGTGGTGAACAGCCGCACGTCTGACTCAGTGATGGTGTCACCGACCAGGTAGCGCTGCTTCGAAAGGCGGTCCTCCAGCCAGTCCATGGCGGCCCAGAGACGGTCGTAAGCGGCGTCGTACGCATCCTGCGAGCCGGCGAAACCGCAGCGGTACACCCCGTTGTTCACCTCGGTGAAGACGCGCTTGTTCACCTCACGCATTTCCTCGAGGTGCTCGGCCGGCCAGAGGTCCGGGGCGCCGTCGCGGTGGAACTCGGTCCACTCGCTGCAGAAGTCCTCGGTGATCTGCGGAAAGTTGTTGGTCACCACGGCGCCGGTGGGGATATCGACGACGGCGGGAACGGTGATCCCGCGGGTGTAACCGGGGGTGCGCCGGAAGAAGGCCTCCTGCAGCCGTTCGATGCCCAGCACCGGATCTTTGCCGTCCGGGTCGAGGTCGAAGGTCCAGCTCCGGGAGTCATGGGTCGGCCCGGGGGTGCCGAGGGAGATTGCGTCTTCCAGGCCCAGCAGGCGCCGCACGATGATGGTGCGGTTGGCCCAGGGGCAGGCGCGGGCCGCAATCAGCCGGTAACGGCCGGCTTCTACCGGGTAGCCGTCCCGTCCGTCGCGGGTGATGCGGGTTTCGATGTAGTTGGTGTCCCGGGTGTACTCCTGCCCGCCGGACACGTAGGACCCTTTGGTGCTGTAGTCCGCTGACGCCTGTTCCGATGTCTTGGCCATGATCACTCCGTCGCTCAGCCGTGTGTCTGCTCTGGCCTCCAGCCTATCGCCCTGCCAGCGGGGGCAGTTGAGCTGTAGAGTCGGGGACCAACAGCACTGCCGCCGCGGAACCGCCGGTTCGAAGAACGAAGGGACTTTCTTTATGCGTGTAGCCGTCCTCGGAGCAACCGGAAACGTGGGGACCGCCGTCCTGCGCAGGCTGCAGGCAGCCCGTACCGAGCGCCCGGACGGACTGGAGATCGTCGGCGTCGCCCGTCGGATCCCGGCACAGCCCACCGGCCCGTATGAGGGCGTTCAGTGGCACAGCATTGACGTGGCGTCCAGGGCAGGCGCCGAAGAGCTGACGGAAGTCCTCCGCGGTGTGGACGCCGTGATCCACCTGGTGTGGGCCATCCAGCCGAACCGGAATGAGGCTGAGCTGCACCGGATCAACGTCCGCGGCACACAGAACATGCTGGCAGCAGTGGCTGAGGCCGGCGTGCGGCAGGTTGTCTGTGCATCCTCCGTCGGCGCCTACTCCCCCGCCCCCAAGGACCGGCTGACCGATGAGTCCTGGCCCGCGCGGGGGATCGCCACCTCCCACTACAGCCGGCACAAGGGTGAGCAGGAAGAACTGCTGGATGACTTCGAGCGGCGCTACCCCGAAATCCGGGTTGCACGGCTGCGCCCGGGACTGATTTTCCAGTCCGACGCCGGCAGCGAGATTGGCCGGTATTTCCTGGGTCCGCTGGTTCCCCGGGCCATCCTGAACAAGCTCAGCCTGCCAATCATCCCGCTGCCCGCGGAGTTCTCCTTCCAGGTGGTCCACGCGGACGATATTGCCGACGCCTACTGGCGTGTGGTGGATCAGCGGGCTGAGGGCGCCTTCAACATCGCGGCTGACCCCGTGTTCACACCCGAACTGTTGGCCGGGATGCTGGGAGCGCGCCGGATCATCAATATTCCGGTGGGCGTGATTCGCGCGATTGTGGGCCTGACCTGGGCTGCCCGGCTGCAGGCCACTGACCCGGGCTGGATCGACATGGCGGCCGGAGCCCCTCTGATGGACACCACCCGCGCCCGCGAGGTCCTGGGCTGGGAGCCAAAGCGCAGCTCCCTTCGGGCGTTCCAGGATGTGCTGGACGGACTGAGCGAACAGGCCGGCGTACCGGCATCGCCGCTGCTGGGCCCCGGCCGCTAGGAGGTTTCCCGGCGCTGCGGCGGGCCGGGAGTTCCCGGCGCTGCAGGGACGTCTAGTAGCGTGGAGCCAATGGTTTCATCACACCCCTCGCCGCTGTCCCCGCCGTCCAAGCCCGTGCAGCCCGTCCGTTCCGGTGTTGCCCATGCCGGCCGCGGTGCGCTGATGGGCCTGGTGGAACTTGTCCCCGGAGTCTCCGGCGGCACCGTTGCGCTGGTCCTTGGCGTTTTCGACCGGCTTATCGCGTCGGCGAACCATTTCATCAGCGGCGCGGTGCACCTTGTCCTCCGCCGTGACCGGGCCGGCGCTGTTCGCCGGGCGTCCGGCGTCGAGTGGAACCTGCTGCTCCCCCTGGCTGCCGGGATGTTCCTCGCCCTGATCTTCCTGTCCGGACCGCTGCATTCATTCGTGGAGGGCCAGCCGAAGATCGCCAGTGCATTGTTCTTTGGCATGGTGGCTGCCAGCCTGGTTGTCCCCATCAGCATGGCCCGTGCTGACTCGCCTGCCGGACCGGCGACGGCGACGGGCCGGCTCGCGGGCCCGGCAGTGGTCCTGGTAACGGCGGCAGCCGCATTTGTGCTGCTCGGCATTCCAGCCCTGCAGATCGAGAACCACTCATGGTGGGTCCTGGTCCTCAGCGGCGCGATAGCCGTGTGTGCCCTGGCGCTCCCCGGGCTTTCAGGATCCTTCCTGCTGCTGACCTTCGGCATGTACGAGCCAACCTTGGAAGCCGTCAGCAACCGGGACCTCGGTTACCTCGCCTTCTTCGCCGCCGGAGCGGTTATTGGCCTCGGGTCTTTTGTCCGGCTGCTGGGTTACCTGCTGCGTGTCCACCGCCGGGCCGTCCTGCTGGTAGCGACCGGACTGATCCTCGGTTCCATCCGTGCGCTGTGGCCCTGGCAGGAGGACAGCGCCCTGCTTCCGCCTGATGATGCGTGGCTGATGCCGCTCGCTGCCGCGCTCACGGGCGCTGCGGTGGTTCTGCTGCTGTGGTTTGCCCAGTCCCGCGCCGAGGCAAAGGCGATCGTTTCCTAGCCATCGCACGATCCCGCATCAGCCGGGCTGGGCCGGTGTCCGGAGCCGGATGAAGTCCAGCCCCGCACCGGCAGGCCGGAGACCGGCCCTACAGGTCGTCGTCGTAGTCCTTGCCGGCGTGCTGCTGGCGCAGCTCGCGGCCCTGCTGGACATCCTTCTCTTCCTGTTCAGCCCGCTTGTCTATTTGACGGGTGTCCCGGGGAGGCAGCTGGATCGAGTGCTCGGCCTGGATCCCGGCCTGCAGTTCCCGGCCGCGTTCCACCTCAGCATCAAACTCCGCGCCGAAGAGCAGCGATATGTTCACCAGCCACAGCCACAGCAGCAGCACGATCACGCCGCCGATCGCACCGTAGGTGGCGTTGTAGCTGCCGAAACGGCTGACATAGAAGGCGAACCCAAGCGTGGCGACAGCCATCACCACCAGTGCGAGGAACGCACCCATGCTCATCCAGCGGAACTTGGGCTGCTTCACGTTGGGCGTGGCGTAGTAGAGCACTGCTATCAGGATGACGGCGAACAGCACCATCACCGGCCACTTGGCAATGTTCCACACAGTGAGGGCCTGTCCGCCCATGCCGATCCAGTTGCCTATGCTCTCTGCGATCGGTCCGCTGACAACAAGCATGATCAGCAGGCACGCCACCAGGAGAATCATGATGAGGGTTACCAGCAGCTGGACCGGGCGCAGCTTCCAAATGGGCCGGCCTTCCTCGACTTCGTAGATCCGGTTCATGGCCCGGCCGAAGGCGCCGGTGTATCCGGAAGCCGACCACAGCGCGCCGGCGAGGCCAACAAACAGCGCAAGCCCTGCTGCACTGGATGAGGTGAGTTGCTCAATTGGCCCTTCGAGCACCGTGACGGCTTCTGCGGGCGCGAAGGAGCGGACGTACTCCATCAAGGTATTGGTGGTGCTTTCAGCCTGCCCAACAAGGCCCAGGATGGAGACGAGGGCAAGCAGTGCCGGAAACAGCGCCAGCACCGTGTAGTACGTAAGGGAGGCAGCCAGGTCCGTGCACTGGTCCTTGGAAAACTCCCGGACAGTTTTCCGGAAGATGTACATCCAGCTGGGCTTGGTGACTTCCGCCGGCGTGTCCGGCTTTGAAGCCGTTCCGAGCGATGCTCCGTCCTTGTGGTCGGAGCTGTCCTGCTGAGCCATGGGGCCCCTCCTGGCGCTGGTCGGGTCCGGGATTACCCATCGTATTACTAAGCAGGCTTATGTCCAAGCAGCCCCGCCGGTCTCACCAGCCCTTGTAGTAATCCTCCAGCCGGGCTTCCTCATCCGCAGTCAGCGCGCCGTCGTGGTCCATGTCCGGTGAGTCTTCGATGGCCTTGCGGGAGTAGTTTACGTACAGATCATCCTCGTCCCGACGGGATCCCTGCAGCGGCACAAAGTATTGGCGTCCCTCAAACAGACCCAGCGCCACGGTGACCCAGGCCGGCTCTCCGGTAGCCCGGTCCAGGTGGACGTTGTCCACCAGGCCCAGCCGTTCACCGTCCTTCGCCCACACGTTCGAGCCCTGCAATTCGTGAATCACGTACTGGTCAACCATGGCCGGCGGCTCCTTAGTCTTCGTACCCTTGCGCAGCCGGCCGGGAGTCCGGGCAGCAGCGCCGTGGGTATCATTCCAGCCCGCTGGACCCCCGGCTTGTCAACACCTAGCGGTCAGTGTGCTCGTCACGGTCCTCCCAGGCGTCCTGTCCCGGGCCGGCGAAACTGCGGTTCCGCTCCACGGCGCCAACACTGCCGGTAAACAGCTGTGAGGTGCTTGTGTCCTCCGGATCGCCGCCGCGGTGCAGCAGCGGCTCGGTGCGGGAGGGCGTCCGCTGCTGCGCCGGCTCACGGAGCTGCTCGAAGCGCTGACGGGGCAGCGCCTGCGGGTACTCGTCCTGCAGGAAAGAGATCATGGATTCCCGGACCAGGCAGCGCAGGTCAAACAGGGTGCCGGAATCGGGGGCACTAACCAGGATGCGGACCCGGATCAGGCCCTGCACAGCATCGGTGATCTGCAGGACGCCGGTGCGCCCGTCCCAGAGGTCCGTTCCTGCGAGGATACGCTTCAGTTCATCGCGCATCGCTGCCACCGGGGACTCCCAGTCCAGGTCCAGCTCAACGGTGCCCAGGATCGCGGACTGTTTGCGGGTCCAGTTCTCAAACGGCGTGGACGTGAAGTACGTGGAGGGCAGGATCAGCCGGCGGTCGTCCCAGATGTGGACCACCACGTAGGTCATGGTGATCTCTTCTATGGTGCCCCACTGACCCTCCACGACCACGACGTCGTCAACGCGGATGGCGTCCGTGAAGGCGAGCTGCAGGCCGGCAAACACGTTTCCCAGAGTGCTTTGGACGGCCAGGCCGGCGACGATCGAGAGCAGGCCGGCGGAGGCAAGCATGCCGGCGCCGAGGGCGCGGACCTCTTCGATGGTCAGCAGGACGCAGGCGACGGCCACCGTAATAACCAGCGCGACGGCGACGCGGCGGCCCAGGATGACCTGCGTCTTGAGGCGCCTCAGCCGCCGGTTGTCCTTGGTATCCGTGCTGTACTTCGTCAGGATGAGCGCCTCGACGATCAGCAGCGCGACGACGGCGAGCCAGCCGATGGCGGCAATCAGCGCAATCACCAGCACCTGGTCAAGGGTCTGGTACCAGGATTCGGACCGGGCCGTGGCGCCCAGGGCGATCCGGGTGCCGATCAGGGCAAGGACGAGCCGCAGCGGGTTCCGGCCGAGGGCCGTGACTTCGCGGATGTGCGGGACCTTCCGGAAGAGCCGGGTGGCGGAACCGCGCACCACCCGGGCGGCGATCAGCGCAGCAGCCACAGCTACGAGCACGGCAATCAGCGGACGGAGCGGGTCCAGGGCGTCTAGGAATTCCTGCATGGTGCCGATCATGGCAAATGCCCCGGGGGGCCTGTCCAATTCTGTGATCCGCAACGCGGAAGCGGGGGGGGGGGGGGGGGGGGGGGGGGGGGGGCGGGGGGGGGGGGCGGCGGGGGGGGGGCGGGGGCGGAGCGGGCGGCGGCCG
>NZ_JAXIOM010000070.1:0-18759 GCF_049311025.1 Arthrobacter sp. 3Tela_A | reverse complement strand
CTCCGGAGCCTGTGCCGCTGCCGGGGCGGGGGAGCCGGAGCGACCGCCGGTACGCCAAGTTCGGCCGCAGCGATGCCGCCGGACGGGAAGCCTTCCGGCGTGAGATGCGGGATACCGTTGAGCTGCTGCGCAGTGTCCCCAGTATTGCGCTGTGGGTTCCCTTCAACGAGGGCTGGGGGCAGTTCGACGCCGCGGACATCGCCGGCGAACTCCGGGTCCTGGACCCTACGCGCAGCATCGACCATGCCAGCGGCTGGCACGACCAGGGCGCCGGCGACGCCAAGAGCCTGCACATCTACGCCGTTCCGTTCCGGATCCGCCGCCGGTGGCAGCGCGACCCGCGTGCCATTGTCCTCTCCGAGTACGGCGGCTTCAGCCTTCCCCTGGACGGGCACACCTGGAACAGCAAGGTCTTCGGCTACGGCAAGACCCTGCACACCCGGGCCGAGCTGGAACGGGCGTACACCGCGCTGCACCGTACGCAGATTGAGCCTGCCCTGCGGGAAGGCCTTGCCGCTACGGTCTACACCCAGCTCACCGATGTCGAGGATGAGGTCAACGGCCTGCTCACCTACGATCGGAAGGTGCTCAAGGTCGATCCGGAGGCTGTCCGCGGGCTGAACGCTGAGCTTGTCCGGTCCTTCGGCGGGCCAGCTGCGGTTTACCAGCTGAATTGAACCGTCATCGGGGTCTTCGTTGCTTTCTCCGGGTGAGGCCCGCACGGAGCAGGATCTGCAGCAGTCCCTCAGGATGTGAGGAAGGTCTGACGGCCTCGCTCCATGTCCATCGCACGAATCCGACGCCCGTGGCCCTAAGGCGGTCTTCCCGGCGTTTCTCCCGAACGAGCGCGTCCCTCCCCGGCTGCAGGCTTCCCCCGAGGGCTGTGCCGTATTTGACGGCACCGTCGAATTCTCCGACCAATTTTTCCTCCTCCCAGTAGAAATCAGTCCGGCCAAGCAGCCTTCCGTCCGGACCGTGGAACTCGCGCTGCAGTTCCGGGATCGGTAAACCAAGCCGGTACATGAGTGCCCGGGAGTAGGACTCGCCGGGCGATTCAGACCGGGCGTCGGCAAAGTCAATGACCCGGTGAGCCCGTGCCTGTCTGGTGCCCATGGTGAGTTGCCGTGCCAGGCGACGGAGGTCATCCTTTTCCAAGGCAGGCAGTTTCTGCACGTGGTCAATCCGGAGCACATGGTCCATGGCGGGTACGGCCTGTTCGAACGGCAAGTATGCGGCCATGTCGATGACAGTCTGGGCCCGGGACGTGACCGGTATGCCGTCCACAGCCGTTACGGGTTCAAGCAGACGGCGATCTGCCCAGCGCAGATCACCCCGGGAGCGTCCATGCGCCGGGCCGGATGCCAGCATCATGACCTTGGAGTGGGCGCCGATAGTCGGCAGGCGCCACATGACGGCAGCTGACTGCTGAATCAGAATCCTCCCGGGTGTGTGGTCGCCTGCCACCGCTGCGAGCCGGACACGATCACGCTCCCAGAGCGCGAGTTTCTGCCACTGCTCCGCAGGAACGTATATGCCGCGTCTCAGGCGAACCAGCTCACCGGCAGCGCACTTGCGGGCCAGATCCCGGCGGCTCGTTCCATCTAAGTCGGCCTGCGCTGAGAGCAGGAAAGTGATCGGCATGGACTAACTCTGCCGATTGGGGAGCCGTTCGGTAGGTCAGTACGCCGGCTTGTGGAAAACGACTGCCGGCACAGCAACTGTGAACAGTGCCTGGGGAAATGACACGCCGAGTTCCCAAGCTGTGATTCTGAGTGGCTGCCCGGCCGACGGCCGGATTGAACCGGCCTGGCATGAATTGAAAACCCTCCATTTGGGGTCTCTCCTGCCAGCTCGGGACTTTCCTGCCACGGCGCCGCGGAGGGTAGTCCCAAACCGGCAGGGATGTCTCGAAGTGCAGGGAAACGGCCGTAGACGGGTGTCCCAAGCGGCAGGGATGTCTCGAAGTGCAGGAATCCGGAGAAGAGATCTCCCGCCAAACGGAAATCGCTCCGGTTCGGGGAACACGCAGTTCCCCAAACCGGAGCGATTGTCACAAACCGGAGCGAATCCAGCAGAACTAGATCTCGACGAGACCCTTCTCGGTGGCAAAGGTGACAGACATGATGCCCGGCGTGCCCTTGGGGGAGACCCAGGTGACATCCACGGACTCCAGCGGCTTCTCAACCGGCATGCCCAGCCACTCGGTCACCCGCGCGGCCGAACCGGCGATGGTGAGCGACTGCAGCGAGACGGTGCCTTCGAAGGCGCGGGAGGGGTGGAGGTCTGCCTTGTCTTCATCCCAGCGCAGCATGTAGGGGACCTGCGGGTCGGCGATCAGGCCGTTGATGCCAATCTGGCGCCAGGTGAGTTCCTGTCCGTCGGGGAACTTGCGGTTGCCGGGAACGGAGGAGCGGCCAAGGCGTTCTTCGAAGGGAGCAAGGTCCTCAACGGCGACGCACCAGCCCATCCAGCCGCCGCCGGCTTCGGAGCGCGCGCGGACGGCCTGCCCAAATGGGGCCTTGTCCGACGCGGGGTGGTTCAGTACTTCAACAACCTCTACATACTGGTGGTTGGCCAGCGGGAGGATCATGTTGCGGGTACCAAAACGGGGATGGACTCCGCCCTTGACGAAGTCGGTTCCCAGGGCAGCGGCAATGCGTTCCGTAGTGGCCAGCAGGCCGTCGGATTCGCAGGCATATGAGACGTGATCCAGGCGCATGCGAACATCTTGGCACGTTGTGACCTATGTCTCGACTAAGGCAAGCCTAAGCGGCGTAATCAGCAGATTTTCACGCTGCGTCATATGGGTTGCGCAACTGCTGAGGGGTTGGTTCTATAGGTACAGGTCATGAGTGCCAGCAGATAGCCCCGGCTTGCTGGCCGGCAACCCTCCAACCGCGGTGGGGTGCCCCGGGTGAAGACCTGGCCGTACGCAAACAGGCGTGCCGGCAAGCGCGGGCCACACGTGTCGCTCCGGTGTATTCCGGACCCGACCCTGTGGGGCCCCTGGTCATAAAGGGAGCACAATGTCTGCCAACTGGTCCTTCGAAACCCGCCAGATCCATGCAGGTCAGGAGCCCGACGCCGTAACCGGCGCCCGCGCCCTGCCGATCTACCAAACCTCGTCCTTCGTTTTCCCCAGCGCCGAAGCCGCAGCGAACCGGTTCGCGCTGGCCGAACTGGAGCCCATCTACACCCGGATCGGCAACCCCACCCAGGAAGCGGTCGAGAACCGGATCGCGTCCCTGGAAGGCGGCCTCGGAGCCCTGCTGCTCGCCTCGGGCCAGGCCGCCGAAACCTACGCCATCCTGAACCTCGCCCAAGCCGGGGACCACATTGTGGCCAGCCCCAGCCTCTACGGGGGAACCTACAACCTCTTCAAGCACACGCTGAAGAAGTTCGGAATCGACGTCAGCTTCGTCGCGGACCCGGACAACCTGGACCAGTGGCGGGAAGCGGTCCGGCCCAACACCAAGGCCTTCTTCGGCGAAGTGGTTTCCAACCCCCGCCAGGATGTCCTGGACATCGAGGGGATCTCCGCCGTCGCCCATGAAGCAGGCATCCCGCTGATCGTGGACAACACCCTGTCCACCCCGTACCTGATCCGGCCCATCGAATGGGGCGCTGACATTGTGGTGCATTCGGCCACCAAATACCTCGGCGGTCACGGCACCGTAATTGCCGGCGTGATTGTGGACTCGGGCAACTTCGACTTCGGCGCCGATCCGGAAAAGTTCCCCGGCTTCAACACCCCGGACGAGAGCTACAACGGGCTGGTTTACGCCCGCGACCTGGGCGCCAACGGAGTCCTTGGCGCCAACCTCGCCTACATCCTCAAGGCACGGGTGCAGCTGCTCCGCGACCTGGGCTCCGCGCTCTCCCCGTTCAACGCTTTCCTCCTCGCCCAGGGGCTTGAGACCCTGAGCCTGCGCGTGGAGCGGCACGTTGAAAACGCCGTCGCCGTGGCGCGCTGGCTGGAAGCGCACGACGACGTCATTTCGGTTGCGTACGCAGGGCTGGAGTCGAGCCCGTGGTACGAACGGGGCCGCAAGTACGGCCCGCGCGGAACCGGGGCGATCGTGTCCTTCGAGATCGAAGGCGGCGTGGAAGCGGGCAAGCGCTTCGTGGACGGCCTTGAGCTGCACTCCCATGTGGCGAACGTGGGCGACGTGCGCTCGCTGGTCATCCATCCGGCGTCGACGACGCACAGCCAGCTCGGTGCTGAGGCCCAGGCAGCAGCCGGCGTCAGCCCGGGCCTGGTCCGCCTGTCCGTGGGCCTGGAGCATATCGACGACATCATCGCGGACCTCGACGCCGGTTTCCGCGCCGCCAAGGGAGCATGAAGCACAGCGTGACAACCTATCCTCCTGCACCGCAGCACCCTGTCCGTGTACTGGACGGGGTGCTGCAGTATGCCTCGATCGGTGACCTGGCCCTGGAGACCGGCGGCGTCCTTCCGGACGTGGTGCTGGGCTACGAAACCTGGGGCGTGCTGAACGACGAGGCGTCCAACGCCGTCCTCATTCCGCACGCACTCACCGGCAGCACCCACGTGGCCCAGGGCTGCACGGACGAACCCGGCTGGTGGGACGGCCTGGTGGGACCCGGCCGGACCATCGACACCAACAGGTTCTTTGTGGTCTCGATCAACATGGTTGGCGGCTGCTACGGCTCCACCGGTCCGGCATCGGCAGACCCGGACGGGCTGCCCTGGGGATCCCGGTTCCCGTTTGTCACCATTCGGGATTCCGTGCACGCCGAGGCCCGGCTCGCAGACCAGCTGGGCATCCGCCGCTGGCACACCGTGCTGGGCGGCTCCCTAGGCGGCGCCCGGGCCCTGGAGTGGGCCGTGACTGAACCCGACCGGGTGGCCCGGTGTGTGGTCATTGCGGCGACGGCGGCAAGCACAGGTGAGCAGATCGCTTTCGCGCAGGCGCAGGTGGCGGCCATCCGGCTGGATCCGGACTACAACGGCGGCGACTACTACAACGGCCGTGCCCCGCTGGCCGGGCTGGGCCTGGCCCGCCGGATCGCGCACATCACCTACCGGTCCGAGGCGGAACTGCAGTACCGGTTTGGCCGGACACCGCAGCCGGGGGAGGACCCGCTTGGCGCGGCGCTTCCGGCTGAGCGCGGCCGGTACCAGGTGGAGAGCTACCTGGACCACCAGGGCCGGAAACTCGCGGACCGCTTCGATGCCAACAGCTACGTCATCCTCACCGAGGCGCTCATGAGCCATGACATCACCCGTGGGCGAGGGAGCCTGGCCGAGGCGCTCGCAGACACCCAGGCACAGTTCCTGGTCGCCGCGGTGGACTCGGACCGGCTGTATTTCCCGGAACAGTCGTACGAGCTGGCCGCAGCGCTGCCCGGCGAGAACCGCGTGCACCTGATTAGCGCTCCCATTGGCCACGACGGTTTCCTCACCGATGTGCTCCAGCTTCAGGATGTTCTCCGGCAGGACTTCTTCGCCTAGGTACTGCGCGGCACCATGGGGGCATGCGCAGCTCACCGCACGGGCAACCGCCTCCGGCCGAACCAAGACGCCGCCGCGGCATCGGTTTCCTCAGGACCGCCTGCGTCCTTGGCCTGCTCCATGCTGCCTTCAGCCTGTATTGGGCGCTGGGCGGGCAGTGGCTGCTGGCCACGGTAGGCAGCTTCGCCGTGCAGGCGGGGCAGGAGTCCCCGGCAGAGGCCGCTGCGGTGCTGGGCGCCGCCGCACTGCTCAAGGCCGCTGCCGCGGTTCTTCCGCTGGCCGCTGCCTACGGCAGGTTTCCGTTTCCCCGGCTTATCCGTGTACTCAGCTGGGCAGGCGGTGCCGGATTGTGCCTCTGGGGTGCGCTCAACACTGCGGCAGCATCAGCGGTGCTGGCAGGCTGGATTCCCGCCGGCCCGGATGCCGATGTTGAAGGGCTGAAAGGCCACGCCTGGCTGTGGGATCCACTGTTCCTCGCCTGGGGCGCCGCGCTCCTGACCTACCTGTGGCTTTCGCGGCGCAGGCCGGAACAACGGATCCAAACCAAGCCGGCCCCCAACTAGTCCTGGCTGAGCGGCCCGGTCCCTGCCGCTTCGGAGGATCCCTGCGGCATCCGCTTGCCGAAATACGGTCCGGCATCCGGCCGTTTGGGCGAAATGCCGTCGCCGGAGGAACGCCGGCGGACCCGCCGCATTACCCACGGCATGAGGTATTCCCGGGCCCAGAAGAGGTCTTCGGAGCGTGCCGTCCGCCAGTTCTTGGGCGGCAATTCCTTGACCCGGGCCGGTTCGAGCGTGTGGGGCACTCCGAGGGTCTCGAGCACCATGGCCGCGATGCTCTGGTGTCCCATCGGGGAAAAGTGCAGCCGGTCCGGGGCCCACATCTGCTGGTTGCTCAGTTCCCGCAGCGCCCACATGTCTGCGATGACGGCGTCGTGCCGCATGGCAACGGTGCGCAGGTTCTCGTTGTAGATGGCTACCCGCCCGCGCACGCTGCCCAGGACCGGGGTGGCCCCGATGTCCGGACCGGTGAAGAGCACTACGGTGGCACCGGTTTCCCGCAGTTTCGCGATGGTGGCGTCCATGGTCTCGGCCAGCCGGTCGGGGTCGCCGCCGGGGCGGATGACGTCATTGCCACCGGCGCAGATGGTTACCAGATCCGGCTTCAGGTCGATGGCCGGCTGTACCTGCTCCGCAACAATCTGGTTCAGCAGCCGGCCGCGGATGGCCAGGTTTGCATAGGCGAAGTCAGGATGCCCGGCGGCGAGTTCCTCGGCCAGCCGGTCAGCCCAGCCGCGGTTCCCGCCGGGACTCTCAGGGCTTGGATCGCCTATCCCTTCGGTGAATGAATCGCCGATGGCGACGTACCGGTTAAACGGGTGGTTCGGGTGGGCCTGCGTCGGCAGGGGGTCCGGCATCGGGTCAGACTGGGTGGGCGTTGCGGGGTGCTGCGTTGATTCGGTCACCTGACCATGATTGCCCTTGGCGGCTGGCTACGCGACCGTAGGTTGAAGGCGGTGCATGCCAGAATGGGTTTTATGACTGAAAACTCTCCCTGGAACCCTGTTGTGCTCTTCTCCAAGCCGGAGGAAGAGCGTGCCGGAACGCCGCTGCTGGTGCTCTTCCACGGCTACCTGGCCAACGAGGAAGACCTCATGGGACTGGCCCAGTACCTGCCGCAGGAGTTCACCATCGCGTCGGTGCGTGCTCCGCAGGCGCTGGGTCCGGGCTACACCTGGTTCCCGCTGATGCATGAACCGGAGTATTCAGTGGACCGGGTCGTGTCCGCCGTCCAGGACGTTTCGGACTGGCTGGACGGCATCAAGGAGCAGCATTCCAGCGTGAGCCTGCTCGGCTTCTCCATGGGCATGGCCGTGGCCAGCACCTTGCTGCGCCACCGGCCCGAGGAGTTTGCCGCCGTCGTCGGGCTCTCGGGTTTTGTGGTGCCCGCGGAGGGCAGCGGCTTCTTCCACGACGAGGAGCTGGCAGCCCTGAAGGTGCCGTTCTTCTGGGGGCGGGACCAGGCCGATCCGGTGATCGACGCCGAGCGGATCGAATACACCCACGCCTGGCTGAACGGCCACACCAAGATGACCAAGGTGCTTTACGCCGGCATGGGGCACAGCATCAACATGCAGGAACTGGGACACGTGCGGGAATTCCTCACCCACACCGTCCTCGGCGCCCGGTAGGGCTTAGCTGCCGGAGACGATCCGCACGGCCTGGCTGTTTACCTCGATGGTGTCTCCGGCGTGCAGCTGCCGGCCGCGGCGCTCTTCGATTTCGCCGTTGACCTTCACCAGGCCGTTTTCGATAAGTTCCTTGGCCTCAATGCCGTCTTCGGCAAGGCTGGCAAGTTTCAGTGCCTGGCCAAGGCGGATCATGTCGTCACGGATGGGCAGGTCCTGGGGATCGGTTGAGCTCATGACCCTATTCTGCCGGAGAAAACGCACGACGCCGGTACGGGGCCGGTTGCCGCAGGTTACGGATCCCCGGCGCGGGGCAGGGGAGACGCGGGCAGCCGGAGTAGTGTGAAACGGTGCCACAGCCTGCCCGCATCCCCGCCGCCGTCGGACTTCCACTTGCCTTGGCCGCAGGGATGGCGATTCCTGCCCAGTCCCGCGTCAACGGGGAACTTGGTGCCGCGCTCGATGATTCCCTCGCTGCCGCCCTGGTGAGCTTCGGCGTCGGGCTGGCAGTGATGATCCTTGTAACCGCAGTGCTGCCGCGCGGGCGCGCCGGTTTCGGGCAGATTCTGCCCGCCCTGCGGGAGAAGCGCTTTCCGCGGATCTACATCCTGGCCGGTGTCATCGGTGCCTGGTTCGTCCTTACGCAGACCCTGACGATCGCCGTCCTGGGCGTTGCCGTCTTCACGGTCGCCACCGTGGCCGGGCAAACCCTGACCGGACTGGTGGTAGACCGGATGGGCATTGGCCCGGGCGGCAGGAAAACCCTCACCCTAATGCGGGTGGTGGGTGCCGTGCTGACCATCGCCGCCGTCGCCTGGGCCGTGAGCCCCAAACTGTCCGGAACCGGCGGAACGGGAGACTGGCTGCTGGCTGTGCTGCTGCCGCTGAGCGCCGGCATGGCCATGAGTTTCCAGCAGGCGATGAACGGCACCACGGGCATGCATTACGGAACCCCGATCACCGCAACACTGCTGAACTTCGTCTCCGGCTTTGCCGCACTGGCCATCCTCTGGCTGATCAAGATCGCGGTCTCCGGGACCGGCAATCCGCTGCCGGACACCTGGTGGTTTTACCTGGGCGGTCCGCTGGGCTGCATCTTCATCGGTGTCAGCGCCATGCTGGTCAAGACCCTTGGTGTGCTGCTGACCAGCCTCGGCCTGATCGGCGGGCAGCTGATCGGTTCGCTCCTGCTGGACATCTTCGTTCCCGCTCCGGGGTCGGTCGTGGTGGCAGCCACGGTGCTGGGCACGGGGCTGACCCTGGCAGCGATCGTCGTCGCGACCCTGCCCTGGAACATGCCCGGGTTCCGGCCGTGGACGGGCCGAGGCCGCCGGTAGTGGTACTTGCTTGCGGCAACGAAATAAACGGTAACTTAGCCTAGCCTAAGCTAATCTCTAATAGCGCACATTTCCGTTGCGTATTTATCCCGGCTCGCGCGGCGGCGGATTGTGCCTGCGCAGCCCTGATTAAGGCGCGTAATGACAGGCAATTTCCTCATCGGCCTCCGCGAAGGGCTGGAAGCGGTCCTCATTGTTGTACTGCTTCTCGCGTACCTCAAGAAGAGCGGACGCACGTATTTGATTCCACGGATCTACGCCGGCATCGCAGCTGCCGTAGCAGTCTCCCTGGGCTTCGGTGCCCTGCTGACTTTTGGCCCCCGCGGGCTGACCTTCGAAGCCCAGGAAATCATCGGCGGCACCCTGTCGATTATTGCCGTCGGCTTTGTCACCTGGATGGTGTTCTGGATGGCCAGCGCGTCCCGGTCGCTGGGGACTGAACTGAAGAACCAGGTGGACCGCGCCGCGGACGGAAAGGCGTGGGGACTGGTGCTGGTGGCCGCCCTTGCGGTGGGCCGGGAAGGGCTGGAGACTGCCCTCTTCATCTGGGCTGCCGCGCGGGCCACTGGACAAACCTGGGAACCGATTCTGGGCGCTGTCCTCGGCTTGCTGGTAGCCGTGGCGCTGGGGGTGCTCCTGCACAGGGGTGCACTGAAGATTAACCTGAGCCGTTTCTTCACGTGGACCGGCGCGGCGCTGATCATAGTCGCGGGCGGTGTCCTGGCGTACGGGGTTCACGACCTCCAGGAGGCCCGGGTGCTTCCCGGCCTGTATTCCCTGGCATTCGATGTTTCCCACATCATCGCTCCCAGCAGCTGGCCAGCGGCGCTGCTCAAGGGCATTTTCAACTTCTCACCCGCCACCACCTGGCTCGAGGCTGCAGCGTGGACCCTGTATGTCATCCCGGTGATGGGGCTCTACTTCCGCAGCGTGCGACGCGGCGGTTCCCGCCGGGACACAACCGCGCCCCGGCCCGTGGCAGCTGCGTCCTAACGCTGCTGCCTTACCGTACCCAAAGGAAAAACCATGAAGCCACACTATTCACTCGCCCCCGCCGCACTCCTTGCCGTCACCGCCCTCTCCCTGAGCGGGTGTACGGATAACAACGCAGCTGCCGACGGCGGAATTGCTGTCACCAGCACGGCCGAAGCCTGCACCGTGGCAACGGATACGGCCCCCGGCGGAACCATCCGCTTCGACGTCACGAATAACGGCACGGAAGTCACCGAGTTCTATTTGCTGGCCGAAGACGGTCTGCGGATCGTCGGTGAAGTCGAGAACATCGGCCCCGGCCTCACACGCGACCTGGTGGTCATGGCACCTGAAGGCAGCTACTTCACCGCGTGCAAGCCGGGAATGGTGGGAGACGGCATTCGGTCAGCATTCACCGTGACCGAAGCCCCGGAGGGGGCCGAGATCAGTGCGGACCGGGCTGAGCTGCAGGAAAACGCCGTCAACCTGTACGCAGCGTATGTAAAGGACCAGGCCGCCCAGCTGGTCGAAGGCACCCGTGAGTTTGCCGCGGCCTTCGCCGCCGGGGAGGAAGAGACGGCGCGGACTTTGTACCCTCAGGTCCGTATGCACTGGGAGCGCATCGAACCGGTGGCGGAGTCCTTTGGCGACCTTGACCCGATCCTCGACGCCCGTGAAGCGGATCTTGAAGAGGGCGACGAATTCACCGGGTGGCACCGTGCCGAGAAGGACCTGTGGGCGCCGGAGGGCTACACCAAGATGACCGCGGAGGAACGCACCTATATTGCGGACAAGATGGTGGCAGATACCGAGGAACTCTACAGCCGGACCCAGGAGCTGACCTACACGGCCGACAAGCTGGCCAATGGCGCCAAGGAACTGCTGGATGAAGTGGCCACCGGCAAGGTAACAGGCGAGGAGGAGTTCTTCTCCCACACCGACCTCTGGGACTTCCAAGCGAACGTCGACGGCGCCCGCATCGCCTATGAAGACCTGAAGCCGCTTCTGGCCGAGAACGATTCGGAGCTCGACGCCTCGCTGGCCGAGAACTTCGAGGCGCTCCAGGAGCTCTTGGACCAGTACCGGGTTGGGGACGGCTTCAAGCTCTACACGGAGCTGAGCGACGAGCAGATCCAGGAGCTGAGCAGTGCCGTCGATTCCCTGAGTGAACCCCTGTCGAAGCTGACCGCAGCGGTTGTGAAGTAGGAGAAGCACCCCCGTGAGTCCGGAAATGGAACGTGGGAGTAAACACCTCAGCCGCCGTGGCCTGTTCACGGCGGCCGGGGCCGGGGGACTGGGCGTGGCTGCCGGAGTCGTCGGAGCCCTGGCCCTGGACCGGGCGGGCGGACGAAGCGCAGATGATGTGGTGGCTTTCCACGGCACGCATCAGGCCGGGATCACCACCGAGGCCCAGGACCGCATGCATACCGCTGCGTTCGATGTCACTGCGGCGACCCGCTCCTCCCTGATTTCCCTGCTCAAGGACTGGACCGCCGCTGCCGAAGCGCTGACCGCAGGTCGGGAGATAGGCGAGACGGGTGCAGCGGACGGTCCCTACGATGCTCCGCCCGAAGATACGGGTGAAGCCCAGGACCTCCACGCAGCGCACCTGACGCTGACGTTCGGCTTCGGCCGAACCCTCTTTGATAAGGACGGCGTGGACCGCTATGGAATCGCGGACCGGATCCCTGCCGCGCTGATCGAGCTTCCGCTGTTTTCCGGTGATGCCCTGGAAGAAAACCGCAGCGGCGGAGACCTTGTTGTCCAGGCCTGTGCCGACGACCCGCAGGTTGCCGTCCACGCCGTGCGCAACCTGGCCCGGATTGCTTTCGGGCGCGCGCGGGTCCGGTGGTCCCAGACCGGTTTCGGCCGGACAGCCTCAACTTCGACAGCGCAGGTCACCCCGCGGAACCTGTTCGGGTTCAAGGACGGCACGTCCAACCTGAAGCAACAGGACGGGAGCCTGCTCGAGGAGCATCTCTGGGTTTCCGGCAGCCCGGCATCTGAATCGTGGCTGGATAACGGCACCTATATGGTGTTCCGGCGGATCCGGATGCATATCGAGACCTGGGACCGCACCACCCTGCGTGAGCAGGAAGCAGTCACCGGCCGGACCAAGCGGGAAGGCGCGCCGCTCTCGGGTGGAACGGAGTTCACAGCGCCTGACTTTGCCCTGCCCGGACGGGACGGCCCGCTCATCGATCCCCTCTCCCACGTGGCTCTGGCGCATCCGGACAACAACGGGGGCGTGCGGATGCTGCGCCGGGGCTACAACTACGTTGACGGTTCTGACGGCCTGGGCCGGCTGGATGCCGGGCAGGCCTTCATCGCCTTCGTGGTGGATCCGAGGACGCACTATGTCCCGATGCAGTCCGCCATGTCCAAGCAGGATCTGATGGCTGAATACCTGCGCCACACAGGCAGCGGGCTCTTTGCCGTGCCTCCTGGTGTTACGCCGGGGGGCTACGTGGGGGAGTCCCTCTTCGAGGCCTGAGAATAATCTGCGCGGCGTTGCGGGCGCGAAAGAGACATACAAAGACCGTCCGGTGGAATGCTCCACCGGACGGTCTTGTCGTATTGCCCTTGTTGTATTGCCGCTGTTAGGCGCGGCGCCTCCTGCTGATGACGAGCCAGGCACCGGCCGCCAGCAGAACCAGCGCTGCCCCGGCGATGTAGGGCAGGGCCTGGCCTGCACCCGTGGCCGCCAGAGGTGTTCCGCCGGCATCAGCATCCGTGGTATCTGACGCCTGTCCCGCGGTTCCCGGGCCGGACGCCCCCTCAGTACCGGAATCGTCAGTACCGGAATCGTCAGGGCCGGAACCTGGGGTGCCGGAACCGTCAGGACCCGAACCCGGGGTGCCGGAATCCGGCGTGCCGCCGTCGCCCGGTGTTTCGCCGTCGCCCGGCGTGCCGCCGTCGCCCGGTGTTTCGGGAGCCGCAATGGCCGCTGCAAGCAGGAACATGGTGACGGCGTTCCCGCCGCCGGAAACCACGTCCGGACTGCCGTCAGCATTCAGGTCCGCTCCCGAGCCGACTGCGGTTCCCCCGGCTGTGCCCAGATGCATACCGTCTTCGGCCGTGAGGCCGGCCAGTGCTACTGTTCCAGCACCATTGCGTAGCCCGTAGGAAACCCAGACGTCGCCGCTGCCGGCGGCGCCGATCAGGATCTCGGGAACACCGTCGGCATTGATATCGGGCAGCCCGGCTACTGAAGCACCGGTGCGGCTGTCGTCAGCCGTTCCCTCGATCCAGTAACCCCGTTCCTGCATCTCGCCGGCGGGGCAATCGGGGTCAGCGGTCCCGGTGCTGCAGGTGTAGACGGTGGGACCGTCAGACTCCGGATCCGTCATCACCGTCACGGGGGCCGCGGAGCCAAGGACAACTGCGACACCGCCGTTGCGGGGAGCTCCCTCACGGGAGGCGCCGTCGGCACCCACCGCCAGATCGGCCAGGCCATCCCCGTTTACGTCACCAATGCCGGCGATGGATGCGCCTAAGCGGTCCCGTTCCCGTTCCGGGCCGTAGACGGCAAAGCCGTTTCCGCCCAGCGCTGCCAGGTCAACGCCTGCCGACCCCCAAATTGCGTAGGCCGCTCCGGAAGAGGCGACGCCCGTTCCCCAGGGGGAGGCTGTGTATGCGGAAACCAGGAGATCGTCCCGGCCGTCGCCGTTGACGTCGCCGCCGGGGCTGACTGTGCCCATGCGGTCCTGTGCGGCTGCTCCGTCGATGGTGCGGATCACCTTGCCGGCGTCACGCTGCACATCCACGTTTGTCACGGAGTTCTGTCCCTTGATGATCCAGACCCTTCCGCTGTTGGTCCGGTCGTTGTAGTCGGCCAGGATGTCTCCGACGGCAATGTCCGCCAGTCCGTCGCCGTCGGCATCACCGGCCGCGGACACGGCAAAGCCGAAGTTGTCCGTTGACTTGTCGCCGGAGACCCTGTCAGCGGCGCCCGGATCTTCAATCACAAATCCCCGGGTGCCAAGGAAATCAAGGTCCACGGACGTGAAATCCCGCTGCCCGAAAATGACCGTGGCCTGCTGGTAGTTCCGGCTGCCCGCACCCAGCACAAAGTCGTCCAGGCTGTCTCCGTTGACGTCTCCGAGGCAGGATACCGACCAGCCGACCCAGGCTCCGCCCGGGACCGTGACAGACGGACCGTCAATCCGGATGGTCCCGGAAAGATCAGGATCCGCGACGTCGCCGCTCTTTGCGGCAGCCGAGCCGAGGGCAACATAGGCTGCTCCCGTGTTGGGGAAGCCGGGACGGTCCCATCCCCAATCGCCCAGGACAGTGTCTTGGACACCGTCACCATTAATGTCGCAGGACGTGCTGCTGACGCTGAAGCCAAGTGTGCCGTTCGGTTCGCCCTGCCACTGGCTTTGTGCCAGGGCCTGCGGCCCTTCCGCCGCAGCGGCAGGGAGTGTGGAAACCGCCAGGGACCCGGCGGCCAGAAGGACGCCGGCTGATCCCGCGGCAAGGTATCTCCGCGGCATGGAGAGGGTGGAATTGTTCATGTTCTTCATTGCTCGTTCCGGCTCAGTTGGGGGCGTGGACGCCATTGTTCTTGCCGAAATCGGCGGAGGTGTCGAACTTCTGCGTGCTCAGGGTTGCGGCACTGGTCGCGGTACCGGGAACCAGATGCTGCCGGATGCTTCCGGTGAACTCGGAGTCCTGCCCGTTCGTACCGTAGGGGTCGGTATACACGGTGCCGGTGGAGGCAGCGCTGACGGAGTTCTGGTTCAGGTAGAAGTCACGCTGTGCACCGTCAAAGGGCGAGGCCGGGTCCTGCCAGTGAAGACCCGCAGCATCCTTCACGGTGGTCCAGGGAAACGCCTTGGCTGCGTTCGCTCCCCAGGCAAGGTCCACGGGACGGGAAATACCATTGGAGGTTTCGGTGCTGTTGGCGGCGTCGTAATAGCGGCTGGGGTTGCGTACCCCGAACCACGGATCGAAATGGGCCAGCACGTTCCCGGCCTTGTCCGTTATGAGGTTTTCGCCTTTCCAGAGTTCATACATGCCCCACAGCGATGCATCGTCGCCGGTAGCGTGCAGCTGTACACAGTCCGCATCAGGGATAAGGCGGATTCCGCCGTAACCGGCTGGCAGATTGCTTCCGAGCGTGGACACCCGATCGTTCGCGCCGCAGTTCTTGTGGAACTCGTTGGAGTTGCCGAACTTGCTCAGCGTCGTCGAGATGATCTCGGTTCCGTCTGAACACCTGCTGGCGTAGATAGCCTCATGGGCATTGTTGGACGTCGCATCGGGTGACCAGCTGCCCTGATGCTGTTTGATCAGGAAGTCACAGGTGACGATCTTCCCTGCGGGATCCAGGACCCAGTCCCGTTCCTCGTCAATGAGCTGGACGCCGTTGGCAACGAAGACCTTGTGTCCGGCGTTGTCCTCGTGGCGCATGGCCATGCCCTCGTGCTCGGCCCCGTACGTCATCAGGGCTTCGCTGGCGTAGCCGAACGGAAGTCCGGTCTTGCCCTCCACGCCCTCCGGGGTGAGATAGCTGACCACCCAGTCGTAGATGTTCGATGTTGCCGGGTCGGCACCGTGCTCATGGCCGAAGGTGCACAGTTCCCCGGTCGCCGGGTCAATGACCTGCGCCGGGTGCCAGGTGGGGTAGATCTTGCCGTCCGGACCGAGAGCCGTGTACGAGGCGTGCAGCTCTGCGGTGCAGGAGTCGTAAGCCGTCGGCTTCCAGTTCCGCTCCAAATACGCAGTCGAGTACTGCGGGTCGGTTCCATGATCTGCGCCGTGCTCGGCAGCGGGGGCCGCTGTCTCGGCGTCAGGTGAGTCGGCCGCGGCTGACGCCTCTGCTGCGGGGGCGGACTCTGCTGCGTGGGCGTGACCGTGTTCGTCCAACCCCAGGTCCAGCGCCGGTGCCGGCTCTGCGGTTACTGCTACTTCGGGTTGCAGCACGTCCATGGCGGAGGCCGCGGTGGCTGTGAGCACGGCGAACCCGCTGCCCACGATCGCTGCTGCAGTGATGGCGCCTGCAACGGGGCGCCATAGTCGGGGGGCCGCCGTGGCAGACGGGTCCCGGTGCGATGTGTCTTCAGTTTTCAATTGAACCTGATCCAGCCGGAGAAGTGCCCGGCCTAAATGGGAGACGAGGGTGTTTGCATACTTCTTAGGTAAGGATTCCCTAACAAGCACCTCGTCAGCATATAAATGCAGCACTTAGGTAACAAAAACATGACCTAATTTGACCTGCTGCGCCCGAAGGCCTGGAACATGCCCGGATTCCGGCCGTGGCCGGGCCGGGGCCGCCGGTAACGGCCTTTCGCCGCCGTGACCTTAAGCTGGTATCTATAGGTTTTGCCCTCCGCCCGGATTCGGCGCACTTCAGCGCCGGAAAACCGGGCGGTACGGGATCGAAAGCGGACCGCACCCAGCGGCCTGCGCGAGCAGAAAGAACGGCGGTACCATTTCATGGCTTCGACCAAATCCAAACTGGATCCGATCATCTCCCTGGCCAAGCGCCGGGGCTTCGTCTTCCAGTCGGGTGAGATCTACGGTGGGTCGCGTTCCGCCTGGGATTACGGGCCCCTCGGCGTCGAGCTGAAGGAAAACATCAAGAAGCAGTGGTGGCAGTCCATGGTCCGCGGCCGCGACGACGTCGTCGGCCTGGATTCCGCGGTTATCCTTCCGCGCGCCGTCTGGGAAGCTTCCGGCCACGTTGAGGTCTTCTCGGATCCGCTGGTCGAGTGCCTGAGCTGCCACAAGCGCTACCGTGCCGACCACCTCGAAGAGGAATACGAAGAGAAGAAGGGCCGCGCCCCGGAAAACGGCCTGGCCGACATCGCGTGCGCCAACTGCGGCACCAAGGGCCAGTGGACCGAGCCGCAGGAATTCTCCGGCCTGCTCAAGACCTTCCTGGGCCCGGTGGCCAGTGAAGAAGGCATGCACTACCTGCGTCCGGAAACGGCACAGGGCATCTTCGTGAACTTCAACAACGTGCTCACCACGTCGCGGAAGAAGCCGCCGTTCGGCATCGGCCAGATTGGCAAGAGCTTCCGCAACGAGATCACCCCGGGCAACTTCATCTTCCGCACCCGCGAGTTCGAGCAGATGGAGATGGAATTCTTCGTCGAGCCCGGCACGGACGAGGAATGGCACAAGTACTGGATTGAAACCCGGAAGAACTGGTACACGGACCTGGGCATCGACCCGGAGAACCTGCGCCTGTTCGAGCACCCGCAGGAGAAGCTGAGCCACTACTCCAAGGGCACCACGGACATTGAATACCGCTTCGGTTTCCAGGGCTCGGAGTGGGGCGAGCTGGAAGGCATTGCCAACCGCACCGACTTCGACCTGGGGACCCACTCGAAGCACTCCGGCACGGACCTGAGCTACTTCAATCAGGCCACCAACGAGCGCTTCACCCCGTACGTGATCGAGCCCGCGGCCGGCCTGACCCGTTCCTTTATGGCGTTCCTGGTGGACGCCTACAACGAGGACGAAGCACCGAACGCCAAGGGCGGCGTGGACAAGCGCACCGTGCTTCGCCTCGACCCGCGCCTGGCCCCGGTCAAGGCCGCAGTGCTGCCGCTGAGCCGCAACGAGGACCTGTCCCCGAAGGCCAAGGAACTTGCCGCACAGCTGCGCCGGAACTGGAACATCGACTTCGACGACGCCGGTGCCATTGGCCGCCGCTACCGCCGCCAGGATGAGATCGGCACCCCGTTCTGCATCACGGTGGACTTCGACACGCTCGAAGACCAGGCCGTCACCGTCCGCGAGCGGGACACCATGGCCCAGGAGCGCGTGAGCCTGGACAAGGTCCAGGGGTACCTGGCCGAACGGCTGATCGGCGCGTAATGGCAATCTCTTTCCGTGAATGGCGTGAGGACGACGATCTCGCGCTGATCCAGCTCTGGGGCGATCCGGAGACCGGTGAGGCTGCGCACTTCCGCTCCGTCCTGCGGCCTTCGTCGAACGAGCCGTGGAGCCGGTGCATTGTGGCGGAGGACGACGGCGTGCCGGTGGCTGCCGGGGTGGTCTACGAGACCAGCCTGCACCCGGACCGGCTGTGGGCTTACGTCGAGGTCGCCCGGGACAACCGGCGTGCGGGCCTGGGCTCCACGCTGCTGGGGATGCTGCGCAAGGAAGCCGAGAGCGCGCCGTCGGGCGTCACGAAGCTCCGCGCCAAGGTATCTCCGGACACCCCGGGTGCGGCATTCGCTGCTGCCGCCGGAATGGAGCCGATTCAGCGCTCCCGCGCAGTGATCGTTGAACCGGGCAGGCTCAAGCTGCCCGTGTTCGAAGACCACGGACCGCAGCTGGAGGAAGCAGCAACCGGGTCGGTGGAACTGACCCGCGCCGTCGCCGACTTCTACAACGCTGTCCACGACTGGGACCGTGCCGACATGGGAATCGGCCGTGCCCAGCAGATGCTGCTGCATGAGGCCACGGGTGCCTCCGGCGCCGTGGTGCTGCGGGACAAGCCCAAACATGAGGGCGGGAAGATTGCGGCGTTTGCCGTGAGCTACACCTCCGAGCGCACCGACGCCCCGGCGGACGTGCTGCTGGGCTGGGACACCACACTGGAGGAGACCGAAGCGGAAGCCGCGGTTGAATCACTGCTGGCCATGCTGGCCTACCAGTACCCGGTGCAGCTGGAAGTCGATGACTCGATGACCGCCCTGGTGCGGGTCCTGGAACCGCTCCTTGCAGCCGGTGCCGCACGGCAGGACGGTGCGGACACGCTGATCCTGTCCAGCTAGCCGGAAACAGACAACGACGGCGCCGGCTCCCGGGTGAGGGGTGCGGGGCGG
>NZ_JAXIOM010000069.1:0-19788 GCF_049311025.1 Arthrobacter sp. 3Tela_A | reverse complement strand
CCCCCCGCGGGCCGCCGCCCCCCCCCCCCCCCCCCCCCCCCCCCCCGGCCCGCCCCCCCCCCCCCCCCGCGGCGCCCCAAGGCGTTGAGGCCTTATTAAGCCCTGCCGCCTTTGGCGGTCGGGCTTACACCACCTCCTGCGCACGCGTCTTGAGCTGGAGGAGTCTGCCGCAGCAAACGGGAAGGCGCACGTACCCGCTCCCGCGGCAGGGAATGCGTGGTGTCCACACAGCGGACTGGAAAGTCCATATAATGAGACGCATCACCCTCTGGTTGACACCGTAACCGGAGGAGGGGAACACTGATCTTTATGCAGATCGTAACCGTCGTCCTTAGCAAGCGCGTGGCGTAACAGCCCGACTTGAAAAAGACGTCACGCGCGGACCCCTACGGAGCCAACAGGCACGAGGGGTTTTTTTATTGGCTTCAGAAAGCACAGAGACCGCTCCGGGCTTACCTTCCGGGCGGTACGCCGCATCAGAACTAAATGGATATGTATCCGCAAAGGAAGTTTCCGATGAGTAAGGGATCGCCAGCCAGCCCGTCGCTGATGGCACACAAGACAGGCCCGGGCCGCACCGTGCCGTCAAAGAACAAAGATGCAGCTTTATCTGTCAACCTGGCTGAAGCCATGGACACCCGCGTCCAGGGCCCGAACAACATCGTGCCGCCGACCGAGATGACCGGTTCGCAGGCCATCGTCCGCTCGCTGGAAGAGCTCGGAGTCGAAGACGTCTTCGGTCTTCCCGGCGGAGCGATCCTGCCGACCTATGACCCGCTGATGGATTCCACCAAGCTGCGGCACATCCTGGTCCGGCACGAACAGGGCGCCGGCCACGCGGCCGAAGGCTACGCCATGGTCACCGGCCGTGCAGGTGTCTGCATTGCGACGTCGGGCCCCGGCGCCACCAACCTGGTGACCGCCATTGCCGACGCGCACATGGACTCCGTTCCCATGGTTGCCATCACCGGGCAGGTCAACAGCTCCGTGATCGGCTCCGACGCATTCCAGGAAGCGGACATCGTCGGCATCACCATGCCGATCACCAAGCACTCCTACCTGGTCACCAACGCCGACGAGATTCCCCGGGTTCTCGCGGAGGCTTTCCACATCGCGACCAGCGGCCGCCCCGGCCCGGTCCTGGTGGACATTACCAAGGATGCGCAGCAGGCCAAGACGACCTTCTCCTGGCCGCCGAAGATCGACCTGCCCGGCTACCGCACCGTGGTGCGCGGACACTCCAAGCAGGTCCGTGAGGCAGCCCGGCTGATTGCAGCCTCCCAGCGCCCGGTGTTCTACGTGGGCGGCGGCGTGCTGAAGGCCGATGCCTCAGCGGAACTGCTGGAGCTGGCCGAAGCAGTGGGCGCGCCCGTGGTCACTACGCTGATGGCCCGCGGCGTGTTCCCTGATTCCCATGACCAGCACGTTGGCATGCCCGGCATGCACGGCTCCGTCTCGGCGGTCACCGCACTGCAGCAGTCCGACCTGCTCATCACGCTCGGCGCCCGCTTCGACGACCGCGTCACCGGTGTGCTTTCATCCTTCGCACCCGGCGCCAAGGTCATCCACGCGGACATCGACCCGGCGGAGATCTCCAAGAACCGCACCGCCGACGTACCGATCGTCGGATCCGTCAAGGAAATCATTCCCGAACTCACCGAAGCTGTCCGCAGCCAGTTCGAGTCCACCGGCACGCCGGACATCTCGGCCTGGTGGGCAGTCCTGAACCGTCTGCGGGAAACCTACCCCACGGGCTGGACCGAACCTGAAGACGGCCAGATCGCGCCGCAGAACGTGATCAAGCGGATCGGCGAGCTGACCGGTCCGGAGGGCGTCTACGTAGCGGGCGTGGGCCAGCACCAGATGTGGTCGGCCCAGTTCATCAACTACGAGCGTCCCCGCGCCTGGCTGAACTCCGGCGGCCTGGGCACCATGGGCTACTCGGTCCCGGCGGCCATGGGCGCCAAGGTCGGCAACCCGGACCGGGTGGTCTGGGCGATCGACGGCGACGGCTGCTTCCAGATGACGAACCAGGAGCTGGCCACCTGCCTGATCAACAACATTCCGATCAAGGTAGCCATCATCAACAACTCCTCCCTGGGTATGGTCCGCCAGTGGCAGACCCTGTTCTACGAGTCCCGCTACTCCAACACGGACCTGAACACCGGCCATGACACGGTGCGGGTTCCGGACTTCGTCAAACTCGCCGATGCCTACGGCTGTGTGGGCCTGCGCTGCGACCGCGAAGAGGACATCGACGCGACGATCGAGAAGGCGCTGTCCATCAATGACCGTCCCGTCGTCATCGACTTCGTGGTCAGCCGCGACTCCATGGTGTGGCCGATGGTTCCCTCCGGAGTGAGCAACGACCTCATCCAGATCGCCCGCAACATGACACCCACCTGGGAAGAGGAGGAATAGGGACATGGCACGCCACACCCTTTCCGTGCTGGTAGAAGACGTTCCCGGTGTCCTGACCCGGGTTGCGTCCCTGTTCGCCCGCCGGGCGTTCAACATCAATTCTTTGGCTGTCGGACCGTCGGAGGTTGCGGGTCTTTCCCGTATCACCGTGGTTGTCGAGGCCGAAGGTGACCTGCTGGAGCAGGTCACCAAGCAACTGAACAAGCTCGTCAACGTCATCAAGATTGTCGAACTTGTTCCCGAGTCTTCCGTGCAACGCGACCACATCTTGGTCAAGGTTCGCGCGGATGCCGCAACCCGGCTGCAGGTAACCCAGGCAGCCGAGCTGTTCCGTGCTTCAGTGGTAGATGTGTCCACAGACTCCCTGATCGTTGAGGCAACTGGCACCGCCGATAAGCTCAACGCACTGCTCTCAGTGCTGGAGCCCTTTGGCATCCGCGAAATTGTTCAATCCGGAACCCTGGCCGTCGGCCGCGGCGCAAAGTCGATGTCCGACCGCGCGCTGCGCAGCGCCTAGTTCCACCCCCCAAACCTTTATCCAAGAACCCAAACAGGAGATATTTCAGTGACTGACATGTATTACGACGACGACGCAGACCTGTCGATCATCCAGGGACGCAAAGTCGCCGTCATCGGCTACGGCAGCCAGGGCCATGCACACGCCCTGAGCCTGCGCGATTCCGGTGTCGATGTCCGCGTTGGCCTCAAGGAAGGCTCCAAGTCCCGCGCCAAGGCCGAAGCCGAAGGCCTGAAGGTACTCAGCGTTGCCGACGCCGTTGCCGAAGCCGACCTGATCATGGTCCTCACCCCGGACCAGGTCCAGCGCTTCGTCTATGCCGAAGAAATCGCCCCGAACCTGAAGTCCGGCGACGCTCTCTTCTTCGGTCACGGCTTCAACATCCGCTACGGCTACATCCAGCCGCCGGCCGACGTTGACGTTGCACTGGTTGCTCCGAAGGGTCCGGGCCACATTGTCCGCCGCGAATTCGAAGCAGGCCGCGGTGTTCCCGACCTGATCGCCGTCGAGCAGGATGCCTCGGGCAAGGCCAAGGACCTGGCGCTGTCCTACGCCAAGGCCATTGGCGGCACCCGTGCAGGCGTCATCGAGACCACCTTCACCGAAGAGACCGAAACCGACCTCTTCGGCGAGCAGGCTGTCCTCTGCGGCGGCGCTTCCCAGCTGATCCAGTACGGCTTCGAAACCCTGACCGAAGCCGGCTACAAGCCGGAGGTCGCTTACTTCGAGGTGCTGCACGAGCTGAAGCTGATCGTTGACCTGATGGTTGAAGGCGGCATCGCCAAGCAGCGCTGGAGCGTCTCCGACACCGCTGAGTACGGCGACTACGTCTCCGGCCCGCGCGTCATCACTCCCGAGGTGAAGGAAAACATGAAGGCTGTCCTCGCGGACATCCAGAACGGTGCCTTCGCCAAGCGCTTCATCGATGACCAGGATGCCGGCGCACCGGAGTTCAAGGAACTGCGCCAGAAGGGTGAGGACCACTCGATCGAGGCCACCGGCCGCGAACTGCGCAAGCTCTTCTCCTGGATCAAGTCCGACGACGATTACACCGAAGGCTCCGTCGCCCGTTAATCCGCCAGTAACAAAGACACGGATTGTTCGTGTCCGGAACCGCGGCGCTACGCTTGAAAAGCAAGCCGTTTCGGTAAGGAGGCCGGGCCCTGCATGGGGTCCGGCCTTCGGCGTGAAATACCCAAAACCACATCGACACACAGCTAAAGAGGTCATCGGTGACTGCCACCAAACCAGTAGTACTTCTCGCGGAGGAACTCTCCCCGGCCACGGTCGAGGCCCTTGGCCCCGATTTTGAGATCCGCCAGACCGACGGCGCGGACCGTTCCCAGCTGCTCTCCGCCATCGCGGATGTCGACGCGATCCTGGTGCGCTCCGCCACCCAGGTGGATGCCGAAGCAATTGCGGCTGCCAAGAACCTCAAGGTCATCGCCCGCGCAGGCGTGGGCCTGGACAACGTGGATATCCGCTCCGCCACACAGGCCGGCGTCATGGTGGTCAACGCCCCGACGTCGAACATCATCTCCGCAGCCGAACTGACCGTCGGCCACATCCTCTCCCTGGCCCGGCACATTCCGCAGGCCTCCAGCGCCCTCAAGGGCGGGGAATGGAAGCGCTCCAAGTACACCGGCACCGAGCTGTTCGAAAAGAAGGTCGGCATCATCGGCCTGGGCCGCATCGGCGCCCTCGTGGCAGCTCGCGTCCAGGGCTTCGGCACCGAGGTCCTGGCCTACGACCCGTACATCACTTCCGCCCGTGCAGCCCAGCTGAACGTCAAGCTGGTCACCCTGGATGAGCTGCTGGAACAGTCCGACTTCGTGACCATCCACATGCCCAAGACTCCGGAGACCCTCGGCATGCTCGGCGCCGAGGCGTTCGAGAAGATGAAGGACACCGCCTACGTCGTCAACGTCGCCCGCGGCGGCCTCGTGGATGAAGACGCCCTGTACACCGCGCTGACCGAAGGCAAGATCGCCGGCGCCGGCGTGGATGTCTTCGTGAAGGAACCGAGCACCGACCTGCCGTTCTTCGCCCTGGACAACGTCATTGTCACCCCGCACCTGGGTGCCTCCACCGACGAAGCACAGGAAAAGGCCGGCATCTCCGTCGCCAAGTCGGTCCGCCTGGCCCTGGCCGGGGAACTGGTGCCCGACGCCGTGAACGTCGCCGGCGGCGTCATCGCCGAGGACGTCCGCCCGGGCATCCCGCTGATCGAGAAGCTGGGCCGGATCTTCACTGCCCTGGCACACGATTCAATGACGGCCATCGACATTGAGGTTGCCGGCGAAATCGCATCCCTGGATGTGAAGGCCCTGGAACTTGCCGCGCTGAAGGGCATCTTCACCGACATCGTCTCGGAGCAGGTTTCCTACGTGAACGCTCCGGTGCTGGCTGAGCAGCGCGGGATCGCCGTCCGCCTGATCACCACGCCCGACGTCGACGATTACCGGAACCTGCTGACCATCCGGGGCGCGCTCTCCGACGGCACGCAGCTTGAGGTTGCCGGCACGCTGACCGGCCCCAAGCAGATCCAGAAGCTGGTCGGCGTCAACGGCTACGACCTCGAAATCCCGATCAGCGAGCACCTGCTGGTGCTGCTCTACCAGGACCGTCCCGGCGTCATCGGCGCCCTGGGCCGCATCCTGGGCGAAGCGGACATCAACATTGCCGGCATGCAGGTTGCCCGCAACTCCGAGGGCGGCCAGGCCCTGTCCCTGCTCACGGTGGATTCCTCCGTGCCGCAGGACGTCCTGGAAACCGTCCGCGAAGCCATCGGCGCAACCGTGGCACGTGAGGTGGACCTGCAGGACTAGTCTGCCCCCGCACAGAAGCGGCCGGTCGCTTTTTGGTGCCGGCCTCTTCTGCGTCTGCAGAAGCACTGCAGGCGTTCGTTCCCTCCACCCGCGGTACGACGCCATACGGCCAGGGTTCAGGCCCGGAGCTGATGTGCCGGGGGACAGCTCCGGGACAGGATGGGAATCATGAATGCATCCCTGCCCGGCGCGCCCCTGCTTGCGGCCGCCAACCTGACCAAGTCCTACGGAAATTCCCCGGCGCTGACCGGTGTCAGCCTCGAGGTGAGGCCCGGCGAAGCCACCGCCGTCATGGGCGCCTCCGGTTCAGGAAAGACCACGCTGCTGCACTGCCTGGCGGGCATCATCCTGCCTGACACCGGCAGCGTCAGGCTCCTCAGCGCCGGTTCCGATGCGCCGGCAGAGATCACCTCACTGGATGACGCAGCGAGGTCGGCGCTGCGCCGCACCGAATTTGGGTTCGTGTTCCAGCAGGGACTGCTGATCCCCGAGCTGACGGCCGGAGAGAACGTCGCCTTGGCCCTGATGCTCAACGGCACAGCGCGGCCGGTTGCCGAGCAGCAGGCTGCCGCCGCCCTCGCTGCGCTGGGCCTGGCCGGGATGGAAGGGCGCCGGATCGGTGAACTTTCCGGCGGCCAGGCACAGCGGGTGGCAATCGCCCGTGCCCAGGTAAACGGGGCGCGGGTGCTGTTCGCAGATGAACCGACCGGGGCGCTGGATTCACGGACCTCGGCGGATGTGATGGCACTGCTGCTGCAGTCAGTGGCAGGGACCGGACGCGCCCTGGTAGTGGTCACCCATGATCCCGAGGTCGCGCGCTGGTGCAGCCGTGTGGTCACCCTGGCCGACGGGCGGATCGTCGCCGACACCGCAGGTGTTGTCCGATGAGCGCTACGGCCGCCTTGGGGCGGGCCGTGGATTCCTCTCCGTGGACGGTTCCGCTGCGGCTGACGTGGCTGCTGAACCGGCCGGGTACCACCGGATCTGCTGCGGCTCTGTTGCCCGCTGCGTCTTTCGCCGTGGTCACGATGCTGCTGCTTACTGTTCTGGCCGGCGCACTGTCCTTCACGCAGTGGGGAGACGACGAGGGAAACCTGTACCTGCTGCTCGCCGCCTTCGCCCTGATCCTGCTGGTCCTTCCGCTGCTGACGTTGGGCGGTTCAGCTGCACGGCTGTCAGCCCGCCGCCGGGACGAGCACCTCTCCACCCTGCGCCTGCTCGGTGCCACTGCCCGGACCGTCCGGCAGGTAACCGTCCTGGAAGCCGCGGCACAGGCTCTGGCCGGTGCCCTCGCCGGTGTACTGGGCTACGTCGTGTCCGCCCCGTTCGTACAGCTGATCCATTTCCGCGGAGCTCCTCTAGGCAGTGCCTACTGGCTGCATCCGGCAGCCGCCGTCGTGGGCGTTGCTGCCGTCGTGGCCCTTGCGGTGGTCAGCTCGGTGATCAGCCTCCGCCGCGTCGTCATTTCGCCGCTGGGTGTGCGCACCCGTACAGATGCGCAGAAGGTCCACTGGTCACGTGCAGGCATCGCGGTGCTCATCGTGGTGCTCTGCGTGGCAGCGTTGCTGACCCCGGTCGGTGCAGCGGCGCTTGCGCTGGCCGTCCTGTTCGGCGCCTTTGCGGGAGGCCTCGCTGTACTGAACCTGGTGGGGCCGTGGCTGGTAACTGTTTCGGCGAAGCGGCGCCTGCGGCGGGCGGCCACCCCGCAGGCACTGCTCGCGGCCCGCATCGTGCTGGATGCGCCGAAGGCCGCCTGGCGGCAGGTCAGCGCACTCTCAATGGTCTGTTTCACTGCCGTTGTTGCCGGTGCCGGAGCTGCACTGCTGCAGACGGCACAGGCCGAGGGGCCGGAAGACTTCCTGCTCCAGGACGTGATGACAGGAGTTGTCATTACCGTCATCGCCGGGTTCCTGATGGTGGCCTGTTCGGCCGGCATCAACCAGGCAGCGACGGTCCTGGACCGGGCTGAGCTGTACCGGAGCCTGCATCGGATGGGCATGCCCCGTGAAGTTATCGAGGCGGCGCGCACCGGTGCGGTGATGCAGCCCGTGGTGCTCGTCAGCGCCGCATCGGCGGGTGTGTCAGCCGTGCTGCTCTTCCCCGTCGTTGGTGCAGCCATCCTCTTCAATCCGGTGGCCATGGGTTTCCTGGCCGGATCCGTCGTGGTGGGCATTTTCCTGATTCGTGCCGGACTGGCGGCCACCTCCCCGGTGCTCACTTCGGTGCTGGAGCGCGACGCACAGTGACGCACGTTGCTTCGGGTCGGGGTGAAGCCTGGCCCGAAGCGACAAGCCCTGCCGAAACAGGGTAATTTTCTAGTGTGACTTCAACCGACTCCAAGACCCCGTTCTACATCACCACAGCCATCTCCTACCCCAACGGCCAACCGCACATCGGGCACGCCTATGAGCACATCGCCACCGACGCGATGGCCCGCTTCAAGCGGCTGGACGGTTACGACGTTTTCTTCATGACGGGTACGGACGAGCACGGGCTGAAGATGCAGCAGTCCGCGGATAAGGAAGGCATCACGGCCAAGGAGCTGGCGGACCGCAACTCCGCTGCCTTCAAGCAGATGGAAGCGGACATGGGCACCTCCTATGACCGTTTTATCCGCACCACTGACGCCGACCACTATGCCGCAGCCCAGGCCATCTGGAAGCGCATGGAGGAGAACGGCGACATCTACCTCTCCAAGTACGCCGGCTGGTACTCCGTTCGCGACGAGGCGTACTACAGCGAGGACGAGACCGAAGTCCGCGAAGACGGCGTGCGGTACTCCAAGGAAACCGACACCGAAGTGACCTGGACCGAGGAGGAAAGCTACTTCTTCCGGCTCTCCGCCTACCAGGACAAGCTCCTGGCCCTGTACGAATCCCAGCCGGACTTTGCTGCGCCGCGTTCCCGCTTCAACGAGGTCATCAGCTTCGTCAAGGGCGGGCTTGAGGACCTTTCGATCTCCCGCACCACCTTCGACTGGGGTGTTCCGGTTCCCGGCAACCCGGACCACGTGATGTATGTGTGGGTGGACGCGCTGACCAACTACCTCACCGGCGTCGGCTTCCCCGATACCGAAAGCGAAACCTTCAGGAAGTACTGGCCTGCCGACGTCCACGTCATTGGCAAGGACATCTCCCGCTTCCACGCGATCTTCTGGCCGGCGTTCCTGATGTCCGCGAAGCTGGAGCTGCCCAGGCGGATCATGATCCACGGCTTCCTGCACAACAAGGGCGTGAAGATGTCCAAGTCCCTGGGCAACGTGGTGGCGCCCAAGGACTGGGCTGACCAGTACGGGCTGGATTCAGTCCGGTTCTTCCTGCTGCGCGAGGTGCCCTTTGGTGCCGACGGCTCGTACAACCACGACGCCGTGGTGGGCCGGATGAACTCGGACCTCGCCAACAACCTGGGCAACCTCGCCCAGCGTTCCCTCTCCATGGTGGCCAAGAACTGCGCCGGCGTTGTCCCGCAGCCGGGCGAGTTCACCGCCGAAGACAAGGCGCTGCTCGAAGCTGCCGGGAAGCTGCTGCAGGTCTCCCGCGAAGCCTACGACGTGCAGGATTTCCACGGTGCTCTCGAAGCGACCTGGAAGGTGCTGGGCGATACCAACGCCTACTTCGCGGAGCAGGCGCCGTGGGTGCTGCGGAAGACCGACGTCGAGCGTATGAACACCGTGCTGTACGTGACGCTGGAAGTGCTGCGGATCGTCGCCATCCTCATCCAGCCGGTCATGCCGGCCAGCGCCGGCAAGCTGCTGGATGTGCTGGGCCAGCCCGACGGCGATGCGCGCACCTTCGCGGCGCTGGGCACCCCCCTGGTTCCGGGCACTGACCTGCCCGCCCCGGCGCCGATCTTCCCGAAATACGAAGAGCCGGCAGAGTAACCCAATCCAGATAACAGAAACTGCACGTACCAGCGCTGGTACGTGCAGTTTCTGCTATTTCGGTGAAACGGAGGGCTAGGTGAGGAAACGGGCGGGAACGGTTTCCTCCATGACCTTCGCGACGGCGTCCTGCTGGTCCTGAGCCAGCTTGAGCAGTTCACGGATCCGCGGGGCGTGGAACCGGTGGTCGTGGGCGGAGAGCACCAGCAGGGTCCGGTACAGGCACTCTTTTGCCCGGACGATTGACTGCAGCGTCTCCAGTTCCAGCTGCCCGGTGGTGCCTTTGCCCGTACTCAGCGGATTGATGGGACCCAGCCTTCCGCCGGCCGCTCCCGCCAGCGCCAGGGCCTTCTTGACCCGGCTGCGCCGGTAGCCCAAAGCCAGGATCAGGGTCTCCAGTTCGTCGCGTTCGTCGGAGATCTGCTGGACCAGGTCCGCGAACACGCTCTCATACTCGGTGCCCTGCCAGGTTTCCCGCGCTGCCTTGAAAAGCCGTACACCGGTCTCCGCTCCCAGCAGGTGGTCATCGAGATAAGCGGCCAGCGACTCATGGCGGGGCTTGCGGCCGGTTTCTGTCTGCGGCATTGCGGGCTCCTTCTCTGCTCCTGGTTCGGCGGAAAACCGCCGTCACGGTTATCAGTATGCTTTGTATCTTTGCAGATCAGACGCAAAAAGCGCGAGGCGGGCATCCAAGGGATGCCGCCCCGCGCTTTGTCCGCCCCGCTTTTAGTCTGCGGCCAGCCCGGCAACGGGGGAGAGGCGTGCTGCCCTGCGCGCCGGCAGCAGTGACGCTCCCAAACCGGCTACCAGCGCTACGGCCAGCACTCCGCCCAGCTGCGCCCACGGCAGGGCCGGGACCACATCAGCGAAGGAACCGAGTGCGGACTGGGCGCCCAGCCAGCCGTACACCGCTCCGAGAGCGATCCCGAACAAGGCGGCTACACCGGCAATCAGCACCGCTTCCAGTGCCAGCATGCCGCGCAGCTGGCCCTTGGTCAGGCCGAGGGCCCGCAGCAGCGAGGATTCCCGGGTCCGTTCCAGAACGGAGAGGGAGAGGGTGTTGGCCACGCCCACCAGGGCAATGACGACGGCGACGCCCAGCAGTCCCGTAACCACCATCAGCAGCACGTCGATCACCTGTTCAAACGCTGCGCGTTCAATGGCGGCGCCGGTGATCTGGTAATCCTCAACGTTCAGGGCTTCGGAAAGGGCCGACTGGAGTTCCATGATTGCCGACGTGTTCAGGCCGTCGGCGGTGGCGATCCACAGGAGCGGCTGTGCCCGGAACTGTTCCGGAGCCTGCTCCGCGGGTACGCCTCCCAGCATCCGGGCGGTTTCGGTGGAGACCAGGGCCGAGAAGGACCGGCTCTCGGAAGTCACGACGTTCAGTTCCACGTCCCTTTCGGCTCCCCGCACGGTGACGGTTTCCGCCTTGGTTCCCTGCGGCATCATGATGGTGCCGGCCACGGGGACCATGGAAGCGTCCTGCAGGACCGGGCTGTCAGCCGAATCGAGGGTGTAGACCGGAACTTCTTCTCCGTCCCTGTCGATCAGGCCTGCGACCGGGAGGAAAGCGGCATGATCCACATTCTCGACCGCCGCCGCTGCAGTTGCGTCCTTTTCGGTCAGCGGCTGCTCGACGGGGATGGCTCCGCGGACGGTGACGTCCACGGGGAACTTGCCGGCGAGGGTGTCATCGAATGCGCTTCGGGCGGTGGCGGCGCCTGTCATCATCATGACGACCAGGGTGACGCCGATGAGCAGGGCAGATGATGTGGCCGACGTCCGCTGCGGGTTTCGCACGGCGTTTACCGCAGCCAGTTTGCCCGGAACCCCAAGCGGGGCGGCGAGGTAGCCCACCGCCCGGACCAGCGGCGGAATGAAGAGCGTGGAGCACATCAGGATGCCGAGGAAGCTGAGGATTCCGCCCGGGAGGGCGATGAGCAGGTCCCCGTCGGAGGCCCCGAAGCCCAGCAGAGCAGCACCGACGGCAGTCAGCACCAGGCCGGCGATAAGCCTGAGGCGTCCCTTCCGGGTGCCTGCACGGACATCATCGGCAGGGCGCAGGGCTGCCAGAGGTGCGACGGCAGTCGCCGCACGGGCCGGCACCAGTGCGGCGAGGACAGTGAGGACCACGCCTGCCGCAATACCTGCCGCGACGGCCAGCGACGGAACGTCAAGGGTGGCGAAGCCGCTTTCCGGCAGGGTCTGGAGGTACGCCACGATTCCGCCCACCAGGCCAACTGCCGCAAGCACGCCGACGATTGAGGACACGATGCCCACCAGCAGGGCTTCGACAAGCACGGAACGGCGGATCTGTGACCGGCCGGCGCCGATGCACCGCAGCAGAGCGAGCTCCCGGGTGCGCTGGGCCACCAGCACGGAGAAGGTGTTGGAGACTACGAGGGCACAGACCAGGAGTGCGACGGCCGCGAAAGCGAGGAGGATGACGGTCAGGCTGTCCTGCCCGCCGGTGAAGCCGGCCATGAGTTCGGTGGTCTCCTCCTCCACAGTGCGTACCGTCACGGCCTTGATACCGGCGTCGCTGAGTGCCTGCGTCAGGGCAGCCTGGACGGCTGTCACAGACGCGCCCTCTGCCAGCGCGAGCTGGATAGATCCAAAGCCGAACTCCATGCTGGTGAAGGGCGCGGTGGTCTCTTCGGTTGCGTAGAGCTGGGCGGTGCCCATCGATCGCGGATCGGAAGAGGCTTCAACCAGGGCAGTGACGGTGAGGGGGGTTTCAGTGCCCTCCAGGTCCTCCGCCGATACCACGGGCAGCAGTGACCCTACGGTTATTCCCCGGCGCTCGGCGGTCTGTTCGTCGATGGCCACCTCGCCGGCGGCTGCCGGAAGGCTGCCCTTCACCACGTCCACCGGGAGCAGGGAATCATTGGCAGGGAGATTGGCCAGGACAGCGTATGAGCTTCCGCGGCCGTCCCGGACCGCCACGGAGGCGGCGAGCACCGTGTAGGTGTCTTCCACGCCGTCCATGCTGCGGGCGATGTCAGCGGTCTGTTCGTCGAGGATTGCCCAGTCCTTAGCCTCATCGTCGTAACCGGCCGAAAGCACCAGATCCGCGTTGCGGAAGCTCTGTCCCACACTCTGGGTGAGCGAGGCCTTTGAGGAAGCGTTGATGATCAGGGTGGCGGTGAGGAAGCCGACGGCGATCATTACGGCCACGCCGACGGCGACGAAGCGGCGTGCGTTGAGGCGCACCTGCGCCAGGGCTACCTGCAACACCGCTATGCCCCCAGCTTCGTCAGGGCTGCCAGCACGCACTCGGGGGTGGGGGAGGAAAGCTCGCCCACCAGGGCGCCGTCGTTCATCAGGACCACGCGGTCTGCGTAGGAGGCGGCCACGGGATCGTGGGTGACCATGATGATGCTCTGTCCCATTTCGCGGGAGGAGCGGCGCAGCAGGGAGAGCACCTCGGCACCGGAGCGGGAATCGAGATTGCCCGTGGGCTCGTCGCCGAAGATCACGTGCGGCCGGGTCAGGAGGGCGCGGGCGACGGCGACGCGCTGCTGCTGTCCGCCGGAGAGCTCGTGCGGGCGGTGGTTCAGACGGCCTTCCAGACCGAGGGTGCGGGTGATTTCCTGCAGCCAGGCGTTATCCACCTTGCCGTTGGCCAGGGAGACAGGGAGCGTGATGTTCTGTTCCGCGGTGAGCGTGGGAACCAGGTTGAAGGACTGAAACACGAAGCCGACGCTGTCCCGGCGGAGCTTGGTGATCTCAGCGTCCTTGAGACCGGTGATCTCCGTGCCGCCGATCCAGATGTTGCCGGAGTCTGCGGTATCCAGGCCGGCCAGGCAGTGCATCAGGGTGGATTTGCCCGAGCCGGACGGACCCATGATTGCGGTGAAGCTGCCGGTCTCGAAGCGGACATCTACGTCCCGGAGCGCGTGGACTGCGGTGTCGCCTTTTCCGTAGGTCTTGTTCAGGGCCTGTGCGGCGGCGGCAGCAGTGGAACTGCCGGGGCCCGGCACAGCGGAGTGCTCAGTAAGGGTTGTCATGCCTTCAACGCTATCCGCGGCACCAAGTCCGCCGCATCGGGTCAGAGGCGGGTTGTCCCGGGCCCCGTCTCATCCCGTGGGTGGAACCGGGCCGGCTATCCGGTAGGACTCCAGCAGCAGCTCCTGGAGTTCGTCCGCGTCCAGCTTGTCCAAGCGGACCAGGACCAGCAGGGGAGAGCGGTCGTGGTGCGCGGTCCAGAAGAACGTTTCGGGGTCTGTTCCGGCCAGACCTTCTCGCTCCTCCGTCTTGACGGTCAGTACGCCGTCATCCCACATCCGGGCCATCAGCGAGCGGGCAAACCAGGCCGGCTGCTGCCAGCTCAGCCGTTCGGTGACACCCGGAAGGGCGAGGCAGCGGGAACGGACATCGTCGACAGACGCCATGGGAACCTCCGGGGTTTACGGCGTGACGATACCCGTCTCATAGGCGATCACAACAGCCTGTACCCGGTCGCGTGCGCCAAGCTTGGCCAGGATGTGCCCAACATGGGTTTTAACCGTCGCCTCGGAGAGGAAGAGCTTCGCGGCGATCTCAGGGTTGGAGAGCCCGCCGGCGATGAGGGCGAAGACCTCACGCTCGCGGGGGGTGAGGGTCTCCACGCTCGCGGCATGCCGGCTGACCTCAGGGGTGGGCTCGCGCAGCATGGGGGCAACATGGTCCAGCAGCCGCCGGGTGGTCGACGGCGCGATCACCGCGTCGCCGCGGTACACGGTGCGGATGGCCTCAAGCAGTTCCTCGGGCGGGGCGTCCTTGAGCAGGAAGCCGCTGGCGCCTGCGCGGATGGCGGAGAGGGCGTATTCGTCGAGGTCGAAGGTAGTCAGCACCACTACCTTGACCTCCGTCTCGCGGGAGCCGGCGTTCTCGAGGATCCGGGCTGTCGCTTCAATTCCGTCCATACCGGGCATACGAACGTCCATAAGCACCACGTCTGCGGGCACGCGGGAGAGCTCGCGCACGGCGTCGGCTCCGTTGCCCGCTTCCGCCACCACCGTGAGGTCCGGCTGGGAGTTGATCAGCATCTTGAACCCGCCGCGGACTAGCTGCTGGTCATCAACCAGCGCTACCCGAATAGGTGCAGCAGTATCGGTCTCCCCGGGAGAGCCGGGGGAGAAGGTGGTCATGCGTTAGGCCTCCGTGTAGGGAATGAATGCGGCGACGCGGAATCCTCCGCCGGAAGCGGGGGCGGCTTCCAGAGTTCCATCGTAGAGCGCCACGCGTTCCTTCATGCCGACGATGCCCTGGCCCGCACCTGGAGTGCGGGCGCCGCCGCCAGTTTTACCGGATCCTGCCGGGTCGGCACCTGCGCCGCGCCCGTCGTCGGTCACCGTGATATCCAGTCCGCGGGGAGTCCAGTTCAGTTCTACCTTTGCCGCGGCACTGGGCCCGGCGTGCTTCAGTACGTTGGTCAAGGCCTCCTGCACCACACGGTATGCGGTGAGCTCGGCGCCCGCGGGCAGGGCCCGGCGCATCGTCCCGGCCGTGATCACCTGAACATCCAGTCCCGCGCGCTTGACCCCCTCCACCAGATCGCCGATGTCCGCGAGCGAAGGCAGCGGACGGGTGGAGGCGCCGTCGTCGCCGCGCAGGACGCCGAGCAGGCGACGCATTTCCCGCAAAGATCCCCGGCCCGTCTCGGCGATAGTGCCGAGGGTAGCCGTCGCAATTTCCGGGTCCTGGGCGCTCGCATACCTGGCGCCGTCGGCCTGGGTAATGATCACCGAGAGCGAGTGCGCCACGATGTCGTGCATTTCGCGGGCAATATGGGTGCGCTCGTCAGCCGCAGCCAGATCCCGCTCCTGCTGCCTTTCAACCTCCAGCCGGCGGGCCCGGTCGCGGAGGGACTCCATGGCCAGGCGGCGCGTGCGGGCCAGATCGCCGAAGGTCCAGCACACCAGGACCACGGCCTCGACGGCAACGAGGGCGATAAACCAGAAGCCAATCACCCCTCTCGGCGGAGCGAAAGCAAAGCTCTGGAGGGAAGGAAGAGCCACATACTTGAAGATCATCAGGATTCCGCCGGTCAGCGCGAGCGCCAGCCCGCCCAGGCTCGCCCAGCGCGGGGCGTAGGCAGCCAGTGCGTGCACCATCACCAGGACCAAGACATCTGCCGGCAGCCCTGTCTCCGGAACCAAGGGGAGCTGGATCAGGCAGGCCGCGGCCATCACTGCCGCGGCGGGAACCGGCCGGGTGCGCCGCCAGGCCAGCGGCAGGCAGATTGCGAGGGAGAGGAAGAACTCGATCAGCCCTTCGCCGACGCCCATCAGCAGAAACGGCAACGCTAAGAACAGGATTGCCAGCAGGGCGCCGGCCAGGTCAACCTTGAACG
Source organism: Arthrobacter sp. 3Tela_A (assembly GCF_049311025.1). Taxonomy (NCBI): domain Bacteria; kingdom Bacillati; phylum Actinomycetota; class Actinomycetes; order Micrococcales; family Micrococcaceae; genus Arthrobacter; species Arthrobacter sp. 3Tela_A. Next base: position 3,802 of record NZ_JAXIOM010000069.1, on the reverse strand, counting down.
GGTTGGCCTGGGTCCAGGCATAGAGGCGTTGGTGCAGCAGCATGGACAACAACTTTAGGGCCGTTCCTGCATCCGCGCGTCATGCCCTGGTCTGAACTCCGGGCGGTCCGCTGTCCGCCCCGGCCACCGGCGGTGCCATCATCGCGCACCGGGCCTAGCCGCCGTCGGGCGTCTCAATATGTGATACGTGTTGACCGCTATCTGGACACCCTTCCTAGAATTGGAGCATGAGCGAAGAAGCGTCGAAGGTTATTTCCCTGGCCGTCATCCCCGGAGACGGAATCGGCCCCGAAGTCACTGCTGAGGCCGTCAAGGTTCTCCAGGCCGTAACGGCGTCAGGTGCTGCGCAGTTCGACCTGACCGAGTACCAGCTCGGTGCCGAGCACTGGCTCCGCACCGGCGAGACGCTCCCGGATGAAACGCTCGAAGCCCTCAAACAGCACGACGCGATCCTTTTCGGCGCCGTAGGTGCTGCGCCCGGGGACACCAAGATGCCTTCCGGACTGATCGAGCGCGAGATGCTGCTCAAGCTGCGCTTCAGCCTGGACCACTACGTCAACCTGCGTCCGTCCAAGCTCTACCCCGGAGTTGCCAGCCCTCTGGCCAATCCTGGAGATATAGATTTCATCGTGGTCCGGGAGGGAACCGAAGGGCCGTACGTCGGTAATGGCGGATCCCTGCGGACCGGAACCCCGCATGAAATCGCCACTGAGGTTTCGCTCAATACCGCCCACGGCGTCGAACGCGTGGTGCGGGATGCGTTCCGCCGTGCCAGCGAACGGCCGCGCAAGAAGCTGACGCTGGTCCACAAGCACAACGTGCTGGTCTACGCAGGAAGCCTCTGGAAGCGGACGGTCGAGTCCGTGGCTGTTGACTTCCCCGGCGTCGAGGTGGATTACCTGCACGTCGACGCGGCGACGATCTTCCTCACCACCGACCCGTCCCGGTTCGACGTCATTGTGACTGACAACCTCTTCGGAGACATCATCACTGACCTGGCCGCCGCTGTCACCGGCGGAATCGGTCTGGCAGCCTCCGGCAACATCAACATGGAGGGAACCTACCCGTCCATGTTCGAGCCGGTTCACGGTTCCGCGCCGGATATTGCAGGTCAGCAGAAGGCTGATCCCACCGCAGCGATCCTCTCGGCAGCACTGCTGCTGGCGCACCTGGGCTTCACAGAAGAAGCCGCCCGCGTGGAGGGTGCCGTGGAAGCCGACGTCGCATCCCGGGCAGGAAACACGCGCACCACCACCGAAATCGGCGATGCGATCGCCGCGGCTGTGTCATAAGCTCAACAGTGACCCGATCAATAGGAAGACGAACGACGGCCGCGCCGTTCACCGTGGAGGAATAATGTCTGTCAGCGCTCTGGAATTCACCCAGAAGCTATCCGCCCAGCCGAAGTCGGAACAGGAACGCGCCGCGATCCTGGCTGACCCGGGCTTTGGAAACCACTTCACGGACCACACCGCCGTCATTGACTACCGCGTCACGGAAACGGGGCAGGGCATTTGGGAGAACGCGCGCATTGAGCCCTACGGGCCCATAGCCATGGATCCCGCAGCCTCCGTGCTGCACTACGGCCAGGAGATCTTCGAAGGACTGAAGGCTTACCGGCATGAAGACGGCTCCATCTGGACCTTCCGCCCGGAAGCGAACGCTGCCCGCCTGAATGCCTCGGCACGCCGCCTTGCGCTGCCGGAACTGCCGGAGGAACTGTTCCTGGAATCGCTGCGCCGGCTCGTCGCCGTCGACCGGGACTGGGTTCCCTCCGGTGACGGAGAGTCCCTTTACCTGCGCCCGTTTATGATCGCCACCGAAGCATTCCTGGGCGTGCGTCCGGCACAGGAAGTGTCCTACCGCGTCATCGCCTCGCCCGCGGGCAACTACTTCGGAGGGGAACTGAAGCCGGTTTCCATCTGGCTCTCCACCAAGTACGCACGAGCAGGCCGCGGCGGCACCGGCGAAGCCAAGTGCGGCGGCAACTACGCGGCTTCCCTGATCGCGCAGATGGAAGGCGAAGCAAACGGCTGCAAGCAGGTCCTGTTCCTGGATGAGTCCAATGACAACGCGGTGGAAGAACTTGGCGGCATGAACGTCTTCTTCGTCTTCAAGGACGGCCGCCTTGTCACTCCGGCGCTCACCGGAACCATCCTGCGCGGCGTCACCCGCAACTCCGTGCTCCAACTGGGCCGCGACCGCGGCCTGACGGTCGAAGAACGCAAGATCACCCTGGATGAGTGGCGCGACGGCGTTGCCTCCGGAGACATCACCGAGGTCTTTGCCTGCGGTACCGCCGCCGTCATCACCCCCGTTGGCGAACTAAAGTCCGAAACCGAGACCATCGGGTCCCCGGAAGCAGCCGCGGGCGAAGTGACCATGTCCATCCGGCGTGAACTGCTGGGAATCCAGACCGGCGCGGTGGAGGATACCCGCGGCTGGCTGACCCGTCTGGCGTAGGGGAGAGCATGAGCGAATCGGCGCAGCCGGCACCGGGCCGGATAGTCAGCAGTACCCCGCTGGCCCGGTACCGGCTGGCCGATAACCCCGGTCCGATGAGTCTGGACGGGACCAAGAGCTACATCCTCGCAGCGGCTGAGGGCGGTCCGTGTGTCATCGTTGATCCCGGGCCCGCAGACGAAGAACACCTTGGTGCCCTGGCATCGGCGGGGAAAGTGGAGCTGGTGCTGATTACCCACCGGCACCCCGATCACACCGAAGGGGCCAAGCGCTTCCACCAGCTGACCGGCGCGCCTGTGCGTGCGGCGGATCCTGCTTTCTGTTTCGGCGGGGCACCCCTGCAGGATGGGGAAGTCATCTCAGCCGGAGGAGTGGAGATCCAGGTACTGGCCACTCCGGGACACACCTCCGATTCGGTGTGCTTCCTCCTTCGTGCGGACGGCCCCAACGGCTCGGTCCTTACCGGAGACACCATCCTGGGCCGGGGAACCACCGTCCTGGACTACCCGGACGGAACCCTGCAGGACTTTATGGAAAGTCTGGACAAACTGGGCAGGCTCGGGCCGGCCACAGTGCTGCCGGCCCACGGCCCTGATCTCGAGAACCTCGAATCCGTAGTGCTGACGTACCGCGACCACCGCGACGAGCGGCTGGCGCAGATCCGCGGCGTGCTTGGACTGCTGGGGGAGGACGCCACGGTTGAGCAGGTAGCCAACGCCGTCTATGCCGATGTCCCTGCGTCGGTGCGTGCCGCCGCCGAACTCTCTGTGGCTGCTCAACTGGAGTATCTCCGAGTCCGTGGCTAACGCCCGGCGGGTGTGAGCACACCCACGCGTTCCCAGCTTGCACTGGGGTGGACGGTGTTCCCTAAAATGGAACTGCGCCAATACGCGGTGCCGGTTCGCCGGAACGCGTTGCAGGCGCAGCATCGGCGCCCGCAAGCCCGTGCAGGAGATCACAGACCTGCCGAGTTGCGCAGGGCTCAGAGGATGTGTAAAGTTGAGTGAGTTGCCGCCGAGCCGTTGAGGCCGGAACGGAAACAAAAACCCACTCCAATCAACCGGGTAAATCCGGATGCTTTGGCGTGGACCGGATGGGCTGGAATAGCCGGTTTGGTTGGAATTCTTCGGAATTCGCCGAATTGCTAAAACGGCCCGGATGGAATATGCTGGTAAAACACCACAGCGGTGCGAAAAGAAAAGAAAGTTCCCGGTTGGGAATGGTTTTTCTGAGTAGGCCGGATGTGCCTGTTGTTTGAGAACTCAATAGTGTGCCAAGTTTATTGATACCGATTATTTATTGATTGGTTGAATTGGCTGTCCTGCCCACCCCGTGGGTG
>NZ_JAXIOM010000068.1:0-20286 GCF_049311025.1 Arthrobacter sp. 3Tela_A | reverse complement strand
CGCCCGGCCCCCGCCCCCCCCCACTCCTATGTTTCCCTACCTATACCCGACCCGCCCCGGGCACCCAGCCCGTCGGCGTCCTACTGCGCGGCGAGCACAGCTTCTTCCAGCGCAACCCACGCCAGCATGGCGCACTTGACCCGCGCAGGGTAACGCGAGACACCGGAGAAGGCAGCGGCGTCGCCAAGCACTTCCTCATCAGCTTCCACGGTTCCGCGCGAACGCATCACTTCGCGGAAGTTCTCCACCAGGCTCAGCGCCTCCTCCCGGGACATCCCGGCCATCAGATCCGTAAGCACAGAGGCGGACGCCATGGAGATGGAGCAGCCCTGGCCTTCCCAGCTCACGCCATCGACAGTGCCGTCCCCCAGCACCGCGCGCAGGGTGATCTCATCCCCGCAGGTGGGGTTCAGCTGATGGGACTCCCCCGCTGCCGCGCCGGCGGGTGCGTCCTGCAGGCCTTCACCGTGCCGGGTCTTGGCGTGGTCCAGGATGATCTGCTGGTACAGCTGTTCCAAATCCGAGCTCATGGCTACTTCACTCCAAAGAACGGACGCACGCCGGCTACCGCGTCCAGGAACGCGTCGACGTCGTCAGTGGTGTTGTACAGATAGGTACTCGCCCGGGTGGTGGACACCAGGCCCAGCCGGCGGTGCAGCGGCTGCGCGCAGTGGTGGCCCACCCGCACCGCGATTCCCTTGTCATCCAGGAACTGGCCCACGTCGTGGGAGTGCACGCCGGCGACGTCGAACGCCGCCAGGCCAATGCGCTCAACGCCCGACGGCGGACCCACCACACGGATGCCCTCAATGGCTTCCAGCCCGGAGACCAGGCGCTGGCCCAGTTCCATTTCCCACGCATGGATCCGGTCCATGCCGGTTTCCTGCAGGTAGTTCGCGGCCGTGCCCAGCGCCATGGCCTGGGAGATCCGCTGCGTGCCGGCCTCAAAGCGCTGCGGGGCAGGCAGGTACTCGGCGCCGTCCATGGTGACGGTGGTGATCATTGAACCGCCGGTCAGGAACGGCGGCATGGCATTGAGCAGATCGGACTTCCCGTACAGCACACCGATCCCGGTGGGGCCAAGCATCTTGTGTCCGGAAAACGCTGCGAAGTCCACGTCCAGGGCCTTCAGGTCCACCGGCAGGTGCGGCACGGACTGGCAGGCATCAAGCACCACCAGCGCACCGTGCTGCCGGGCCATGGCCACCAGTTTGTCTACCGGGTTGATGGTGCCCAGCACGTTGGAGGCGTGGGTGAAGGAGAGGATCCGGGTGCGCGGGCCGATGATCTGCTCGGCCTCGTCAAGGCGCAGCGCACCGGCGTCGTCCACCGGAATCCAGCGCAGCGTGGCGCCGGTGCGGGCCGCCAGTTCCTGCCACGGAATCAGGTTGGCGTGGTGCTCCATTTCGGTGACCACAATTTCGTCGCCTTCGCCCAGCGCGAAGCGCCGGGCCGCTGCCCCGCCGCGGCCGGCGGTGGCGTTGGAGAAGGAGTAGGTGAGCAGGTTCAGCGCCTCGGTGGCGTTGGAGGTCCAGACGATTTCCTCTGGCCGAGCGCCCACAAAACCGGCGATTGTGGTGCGGGCGTCCTCGAAGACGTCCGTGGCGGCCACCGCGAGGGTGTGCGCACCGCGGTGCACGGCAGAGTTGCGCTGTTCGTAGAACTCCTGCTCCGCTTCGATCACGCTCAGCGGGTTCTGCGACGTGGCACCTGAATCCAGGTACACCAGCGGAGAGCCGTTGACCTGCTGGTCCAGGATCGGGAAGTCGTTGCGGATCCGCAGCACCTCGGCGTTGTCAATCGGCCCGGCGGACGGGCGCAGCGTTGCGGGGGTAGTCACCACGGGCACGTCTGTTACTCCTTGAGCTGGGGCGTCCTGCGCGGGCATTACGCAAGACAAATCTTCCCTAATCATCCCACGCTGGCGTGGCCAAGGCATCTGAGTCTGGCCTAAGTTTGCGTTCACTGTGCGCGATATACCACGAATCGTCCCGCTGTAATTCGAGTAGCGGTCACGGTGTGTCGCATCGGGTTTCGTTAGCAGTTTGGTCCGTAATATTCGTCACATGGGTATCAAACGACGCGTGCGCCGCTGGCGGCGCCACACAACTCAGGCACAGCGGCTGCAGGTTCTTGGGGTGTTCCTGCTCGGCGTCGGCACCGCGATTTTCCTCGGCATGTTTGTGCTGGGCTAGGCCCGGTTCAAGTACGACGGCGGCGCTACGGGTGGGTACTGAATCCGCCTAAGTAGCTCCGCCGCAAAAGGCGGGTAGGCACCCGCGTTAACCTTCTGCCTCCCGCCCGCTAGGTTTCTGCACCAGATCCGTTTGGACCGCACTGGAACTGTGGGTGGGAAACATGCGCAAGAAAATTACCGCTTTGCTGACCGGAGCGGTGCTGGGCGCCGCTTCCCTGATCGGGCTGGCCGCACCAGCCAATGCCATTAGCCCGGGAGTCTCCTTTGCGGCAAACGACCTGCCCACCTGGCAGACCAACGGCATTGTGTGGTCGCTGGCCGAGGCCAACGGGGTTGTCTACGCCGGCGGAACCTTTACCGCCATCCGACCGCCCGGCGTCGGAGCAGGCGGCGCGGGAACCCGCAGCGCCGTGAACTTCGCGGCCTTCGACGCCTACACCGGCAATCCCACCAGCTGCAACCTCTCCGTCACCGGCGGCAGCGCCACGGTGCGGGCCCTGGACGTTTCACCGGACGGACGCACGCTGTACATCGGCGGCAACTTCGGCGCCGTCAACGGCGTCACCACCACCCGGATCGCGGCTGTGAACCTGCCCAGCTGCACGGTGAACACCAGCTTCCGCCCCGGAGGGGTCTCCGCCACGGTCCGCGCCATCGAGGCCACGAATAATGCCGTGTACTTCGGCGGGGACTTCAAGACCGTGGGCGGGACCTCCCGTTCCATGGCCGCAGCCGTCAGCACCACCGGAGCACTGCTGCCCTGGACCGCCAACGGCGACCAGCCGGTGCGCGCCCTGCACGCCCCGCCCGGCAAGAACGTGGTCATTGTGGGCGGGGACTTCCTGACCATGAACGGCTCGGATTCAAAGGCCCTGGCCGTAGTCAACAGCTCCACCGGCGCCAACGTTCGCACCTACCCGAACTTCTTCATTCCCCGCACTTCCGTGGTGAAGTCCATCGACTCGGACGGCACCAGCTTCTACATCGGCAACGAGGGAACCGGCGGCGGTGTGTTCGATGGCCGGGCGCGCTTTGACCTGAACACCTACAACCAGGTCTGGCGGGACACCTGCCTGGGCGCCACGCAGGCGGTCTCCGTCTACAACCGGGCGCTTTACTCCGCCCATCACGCACACGACTGCGCAAGCATGAACGGCTTCACCGACGGCGTCCGGGTCCACCTCAGTGCCCAGGACCTGGACCGGCCCTCCCCCATGCTGCAGTGGAACCCGATCACCAATGACGGGATCGGCGAAGGCATTGGGCCGCGTGCCCTGGTGCACACCACGGCCGGACGCAATGACGTGCTCTGGTCCGGCGGGGAGTTCACCACCATCAACGGCAGGGGCCAGCAGGGCCTGACCCGCTTCGGCCCAGGCCCCGGCACCGCAGGACCCGGGGCACCGCAGTTCGTTGCCGCTGAATCGCTCGCCGCCGGGCAGAACATCATCCGGTGGCAAACCACCTCAGACCCCGACGATTCAAACCTGACCTACAGCATCTACCGCAACGGCGCCTCCACCCCGCTGGGCACCGTCCAGGCTTCCTCGCTCTGGTGGGACCTGCCGCAGGCCTCCTTCACCGACACCACCGCCACGCCGGGAGTCGGCTACTCCTACCGGGTCCGTGCGAATGACCCGGACGGACACGTGGGCCCGCTGTCGGCGCAGGTCTACGTGGTGACCGCCACGACCCCACCCTCCTACGCGGCCGCGGTGCGGGCCGACGGCGCCGCCACCTACTGGCGGCTGGGTGAAGCCTTCAACGCGGCCGGGGACTCCTCGCCCGGAAACCGGATGGGCCTGCCCTACGGCAAACCCGTTATGGCCAACAGCGCCGGAGCCCTCACCGGGGATGCGAACAAGGCCACCACGTTCGACGGCGTGGACGACTTCATCTACGGACCGCAGCTGATTGCCGCACCCGGTGTCTATTCGGTGGAAGCCTGGTTCCGGACCAACACCACCGCGGGCGGAAAGATCATGGGCTTCGGCAACGGGATTCCCCGGCGCGACGCAGCGAATCCACGGCTGAGCAACAACTACGGCCGGCACGTCTATATGACCAACGCCGGGAACCTGATCTTCGGCGAATGGACCGGCGGCGCAGCCCGGACCGTCAAGTCCCCGGCCGCGTACAACGACAACGCCTGGCACCATGTGGTGGCCACGCAGGGTCCGGCCGGCATGGCGCTCTACGTGGACGGGGTGCGGGTGGCCTCGAATACCGTGACCGGCACCCAGACAACAGCCGGCTCCTGGCGGGTCGGCGGGGACCAAATCGGTGCCGGGAACTGGCCCGAGGCTCCCACCAGCCGCTGGTTCAAGGGCAGCATTGACGAGTTCGCCTTCTACCCGTCGGTGCTCTCCCCCGCCCAGGTGACCACGCACAACCAGCTTGGGCGGCGGTAGATCCATGCCGGCAGCCCTTCGTGGGTAGGTCCAGGCTGCCCGGCGCGCGGTGGAGGACGGCAGCACTGTGGTGCGCCGCCCTCACCGCGGGCGCGGCAGTCTCGGCAATACTTCTCTGGCCCTCCCCGGTGGACCGCCCGGTGTACGGGGACGTCCTGAAAGCCCTGGCCTGGCTGCAGGACCGCGGGCTGCCCGTCTGGGTGAGCTACAACGCCGTCGAGCGGCTGGCCAACGTGGCGCTGTTCGTGGTGCCCGGCCTGGTGGCGTCCCTGCTGCTGCCGCGTCGGCAGTGGTGGCTGGCGCTGGTGCTCTGCCTTGGGTTCTCCGCAGTTATGGAACTGGCGCAGCTGTTCCTGCCGGCCAGATCAGCCAGCGGCGATGACATTCTCCTCAACGGCACCGGGGCGCTGATCGGCGTTGGCATCGGTTCTGCGTTCCGGGCCCTTGCCGCGACTGTCCGCCGGAATGGGCGCCGGCGGTCCCGGGCACTGATCTAGCTGACTTTGACGGCCCGGAACTCCACCGGAGTGGCCTCGGCGTAATTGCGGCACAGGGAAAAGTAGCCGCCGCGGTAGCGCCGGTCCGGGGACATCCCCGCCCAGCCCTCGCCGTCGAGCCGTGAGTAACGGATCCCGTCAGGCGCCAGGTCGAGGCGGAAGGACATCCACTCCCCCGCCACGGCGGCCGCGGTTTCCACCATGCCCAGCCGCAGTCCGCCCGCTTCACCGGGGTGGCGCAGCAGCAGCGTCATTTCACCGGTCGGCCGGATCACCAGGTGATAGCCGCCGGAGTCCCCGGGAATCAGGACACGGTAGGGCAGATCCAGTTCCTGGCCGAAGGCCAGGCCGGCGTGCAGCGTGTTGTCCGCCGGCAGGGTGTCCGGCCAGCGCATCTCGAACGCGATGCTGAAGACGTCCCGCTGCACCGGCCCCATGGATCCCATCCGGTAGCTGGTGTTGGCTGGTTCGGTCATCAGCAGGGAGGCGGTGTCCGCATTAATCTGCGGCTGGAAGCCCCAGCCTAGCCCCACCATCCAGGGCAGGTCCCCGGCGGCCCGCAGCCCGTCGGCAAACCTGTCGCTTTTCTCCTGCGGCTCGTCCGCGGCCAGATAGGGCACGTTGGCGCACATCAGCCCGGCAACGCCCAGGCCCAGCAGCCTGTCCCGCAGTTCACGGGTGTGGATCTCCCAGCAGATCACCGGTTTACCGAGGGCGACGACGGCGGTGAGCTCGTCGTCGCGCACCGAATGGTGGATGCCCAGATAGGTGAACTGTTCATGCAGCGCCGGGACCTGGTCCAGCTGGTCCTTGGTGAAGTAGCCCCAGGTGGAGTAGCCGCGCTTGGCTGCGGCGTCCACCTGCCCCGCAAGGGCGGGCTGCTTCCAGATCAGGTGCTCGCGGGAGTTCGGATAGCTGTCCATAAGGTCCAGCAGCTCGGTGGTGTTGGTGCCCTGCTTGTCCTCGATGAAGAGCACGTGGGTGGCGGCCAGCGCGTTCAGGACGTCGGAGAGCAGCGGGATCTTCTCCAGCGGTGCGTTCGGGCCCAGCCACTGCCGGGCGTCCACCCGCAGTTCGGACAGCTCGGCGTAGGTGGTGTCCTTGATGACCAGTTTCTGCCCGGTGGTGCGCAGGGTGTCCAGGTCATGGTGGCAGACCAGTTTTCCGTCCGAGGTGGCGCTGACCGAAATCTCGATCGCCACGGCCCCGGCGTCGGCCGCCCCCTGGTAGGCGGCCATGGTGTGCTCGGGCCAGTTGTCCCAGGAGCCGCGGTGCGCCACCAGGAACGGCGCGGCCGCGAGCACGGACTCAATGGTGTGTGTTTCGGCAGCGGGTTCCTCCGCATTGGCGTCGGAGTCCTCGCCGTTGCCGGAGCAGCCAGCCAGGGCCAGGCCCGCCGCGCCCAGACCGGCGGCGCCAAGGCCAAGTGCCCGCCGCCGGCTGATCCCCGGGACAGTTCCCTTCCCCGGGGAATCGCCGTGCATCATGCGTTCAGGACAGCGTTCCCGGCGCGTCTGCCTTCAAGCGCCGTCAGTGCCCGGCGGAGCATGGTGGAGGACGTGGTTGCCGTGTACGGGAGGTAGACCACCTCAACGTTGATGCGGGCCATGTCCCGTTCCAGCCGTTTGCCCTTTTCGGTGCCCCGCCAGTCATCGCCTTTGAAAAAGACGTTGAATCCCACCTCGGCCCAGGTATCGGCCTTGTTCACGTGCTCATCCACCACGACGTCGTCTACGTAACGGATGCTGCGCACAATCTCCAGCCGCTCCGCCAGCGGAACCACCGGCGTCGTGCCCTTGAGCCGTTCGGACATTTCCGGGGAGGCGACGCCGGCAATCAGATAGTCGCACCGGGTGCGGGCATGACGGAGCAAATTCAGGTGCCCGATGTGAAAAAGGTCGTAAACGCCCGAGGCGTAGCCGATCCGAACCGCCATGTGTTCAACCCCCAGATGGTGTGTGGTACCCGATCATCTTGTGGTGCTTCAGGCAGGCGGTAAAGCGGATTTCGAGGATTCAAGTAGGGCGCCCGTAAACACGAGTACTACCTAGATTTGCAAGGGGTAGCAGGGTTCCCGAATCGGGTAACTCCCACCGTAGGGAGCATCATCGGCCGCCGCTACGCTTCGAGTCAGTTTCGGGCCGCGGGCCCGTCCCCAGTACAACGAGGCGGTTGAGCCGTGCAGAAAAAACTTGCGGCAATTCTTTCCATCGCAGCCCTGTCCGCGACGGCTGTTATCAGTGTTGCCACCCCCGCGTCGGCCCTGTCCCCCGGGGTCGAATTCAACGCGGTTGCCCTGCCCACCTGGCAGACCAACGGAATTGCCTGGACCATCGAGGAAGCCGGCGGCGTGATGTACGTCGGCGGCACCTTCACCCAGATCCGTCCCCCGGGAACGCCGGCTACCACCAACCAGGCCCGCTCCGCGGTCAACTTCGCGGCCTTTGACGCCTACACAGGGAACCCGACGTCGTGCGCCCTGTCCTTTACCGGCGGCACCGGCACCACCGTCCGCGCCATGGATGTCTCCCCCGACGGCCGCAAGCTCTACGTGGGCGGCAACTTCACCAACGTCAACGGCGTTGCCGCGAACCGCCTCGCCGCCATCAACCTGCCCGACTGCACGGTGGATACCGGTTTCCGTCCCGGGAACATCAGCAGCACGGTGCGGGCCGTGGCCGCCACGGCGGACACCGTGTACATCGGCGGCGACTTCGTGACCGTCAACAACCAGTCCCGCCGCTTCTTCGCCGCGGTCAACACCAGCGGGGCGCTGCAGCCCTGGGCTCCCGCCGTGGACAACGTCGGCCGGGCCATCGACGTACCGGAAGGACGCGACGTCGTGCTGATCGGCGGTGACTTCGCCACTGTGAACGAGGCCGATTCCAAGGCCCTGGCCGTGGTGGACAAGGGCACCGGCGCCAGCGTGCGCACCTACCCCACCCGCGAATACATTGCGCGGACCGCGGTGATCAAGGACATCGCCAGCGACGGCGGGAACTTCTACATTGCCGGTGAAGGCACCGGACCCACGTCCTTCGACGGACGGGCCCGGCTGTCCCTGGAGAACAATTACGAGCAGGTCTGGAAGGACGTCTGCCAGGGCGCCACCCAGGCCGTGCTGCCGTACAAGGGCGTGCTGTACTCCGGCCACCACATCCACGACTGCTCCAACATGCCCGGCGGCTTCTCCGACGGCAACCGCAAGCACCTCTCCGCCCAGGACATCAACAACCCGTACCCGTTCCTCGGCTGGAGCCCGGACACCAATGACGGCACCGGCGAAGGAATCGGCCCGCGGGCCATGGCCATGACCAAGGCCGCCTCCAACAACGTCATGTGGGTGGCCGGTGAGTTCACCACCACCAACGGCTCCCCGCAGCAGGGCCTGACCCGCTTCGGACCCGGCCCGGCGTCCGCAGCGCCCAGCGCACCGGCAACCGTGAGCGTCTCCAGCCTGGCCGCCGGGGAGAACACCATCCGCTGGCGCCAGTCCATCGACGATGACGACTCCGAGCTGACGTACAGCATCTACCGCAACGGCTCCTCCACCCCGCTGGGCTCCGTGGCCGGCAGCTCCCGCTGGTTCGACGCCCCGCAGCTGTCCTTCACTGACACCACAGCCCGCCCCGGCACCGCCTACAGCTACCGGGTCCGTGCCAGCGACGGCACCAACCTCAGCGCGCTTTCCGCCCAGGTCTCGGTCACCACGGCAACGGAGACCCAGCCTTACCCGGCGGCAGTCCTGCGCGACGGCGCCACCACCTACTGGCGGCTCGACGACACCAACGCAGGCGCCCCGGCAGACACCTCCGCCGGGAACAACCGCGGCCTGGCCTACGGTCCCCCGCAGATCGCCGGAACCGAAGGCGCCATCCCCGGCAGTACCGCCGCCGTGTTCGACGGCGTCGATGATCAGGTCTCCGGACAACAGCGCCACGCTGCGCCGACCGTCTACACCGCCGAGGCGTGGTTCAAGACCAGCACCACCCGCGGCGGAGAGATCTTCGGCTTCGCCTCCGGACAGCCCAATCGGCGCCTGGACCGCAACTCCTCCGGCACCGTGGACCGCAGCCTGTACATGACCAATGACGGCAAGCTCTCCTTCGCGGTCCTCACCGGCCCGAATGCCTGGGCCACCGCAGGCACGGAAGCCGCCTACAACGACGACGCCTGGCACCACGCGGCGGTCAGCCAGACCGACGCCGGCTGGACGCTGTACGTCGACGGCCAGGCCGTGGCCGGCAGCCAGACCCCGGCGGCTCAGACCCATATCGGCTCCTGGCGGGTGGGCGGAGACAGCCTGAACTTCCGCTGGCCCAACCGTCCCGCCAGCGGCTACCTTGCCGGATCCATTGACGAGTTTGCCGCCTACCCGACGGCGCTCAGCGCCGAGCAGGTGGTGGGCCACTTCGTCGCCGGCGGCGGATCCACCGATCCCGAGCCGGAGCCGGAACCGCAGCCGGAACCGGACACCGCCGCGCCGTCGGCCGTTACCGGCGCCTCGGCCACTGTGGAAGGCACCACCGCCACTCTGGTCTGGGAGGCCGCCACGGACAATGTGGGCGTTACGGGCTACCAGGTGCACCGCTCCACCACGGACGGCTTCGAACCGTCGGAAACCACGCTGCTCACCACAACCGGGCCGTCCGCGCTGTCACACTCTGACGCGGACCTGGCTCCGGGAACCTACTACTACCGGGTGCTAGCCGTGGATGAGGCAGGCAACCAGGGTGCGGCCTCCGCGCAGGCAGCGGCCACCGTGGCCGGGCCTCCGCCGGCTGATCCGGTGACCCTGTCCCTGACACCCACAGCTGACACCTACGTGAACCAGGGGGCACCGAACTCGGTCCTCGGATCCGCCGTCTCCATGGCGTCCCGCGGAAACATGGCGTACACCTCCTACCTGCGGTTCTCCGCCGGCACCGACGTACCGCCGGGGATGCGGCTGACCTCCGCCAGCCTCCGCATGTACACCACCTCGGAGTCAATGGCCGGGTCGGTGGACCAGCACACCATCCACGCGGTGGACGGGGCCTGGGAAGAAACCACCGCCACCTACAACAACCGGCCCTCGCTCGCCGCCGCACTGCTCGGCAACGTGGCGCCGACCGCGATCAACACCCCGTACACCGTGCAGCTGGATACCGCGGCCGTCTCGGCCATGCTCTCCGGCTCAATCGACCTGGGCATCACCAGCGCCGGAACAGACAACGCCTGGTTCTACACCAAGGAAGCGTCCTCCACCCGCCGTCCCGTGCTGACCCTGGTCTTCGAGTAGCGGCAACCTCCGATTAGAAAGCTCCTGCTATGACAACTGGTCTCAAACCAACCCGATCCAAGTGGGTGCCCGGCCTGCTGCTCGTGCCGCTGCTGGGCCTCGGCCTCGCAGCCGGCTGCAGCTCCTCCGATCCGGCCAACGACGCCGCCCCGGCGCCGTCGTCCTCCAAGTCCGGATCGGCGTCGGGCAGCTCCGGCAAGGCAACACCGTCCAAGTCTTCCTCCCCTTCCGCCGATGCGCCGGCCGGGGAGGAAGCGCCGGCTCAGGACCCGGAAACGGTGGTCCAGTCCCCGCTGCCGGCTCCGGAACCGGTGTTCGACGCCGCCCAGCAGCAGTTCCTTGCGGACAAGGTACCGGAAGGCCATGACCCGAACGCCGTGCTGCAGGTGGGTCAGGAACACTGCGAGCAGCTGACCAGTGCCAATGCGCTGGACGGGGAGGCCGTGCTCAGCGAGCTGATCATGAAGCCCGCCAAAGATACCTCCGACGCGATCGCGTCCCTCTGCCCTGAGCTGCTTCCCGTGCTGGAAGCAGCGGCGCTCGGCTTCCCGGACGGTGTATTCGCCGTCGGGGAAGCTGCGCCCTGGGCTGAGGAACCTTCCATTGCACCCGGCACCTACCGTGCCTACGGGTCTTCGGAGGAATGCACCATCGCCGTGTACGCAGGCAGCGGGGAGCTGATCGGCTCCTTCGACGGAACCAAGCCCGTCACCGTTGGAGCGGATGCGGCCCGGGTGGAATCGGCCCAGTGCTATTCCTGGGCCCGCTCGTGATTTTCCGGTCTCAAAACAAATTTCATTAATGCCTATCCTAGGGAAGGGGTAACCAATGGATATGCGCGAACAAATACTCATTCTTCGCCGAAATTGGATGCTCATCGTCTCATTTGCACTAATCGGCGTAATTACGGCAGCGGCAGCATCTGTGCTGATGCCAAAAACCTATACAGCTACAAGCAGCCTTTTTGTGTCCACGCAGAATGTGGAAACGTCTGCCGAACTCCAGCAGGGCAGCGTGTTCGCGCTCGCCCGGGTCCAGTCCTATGTGGGCCTGGCCCGCAAACCGCAGGTCCTTGATCCGGTGATCGAAAACCTTGACCTGAACATGTCCGCGCAGGAACTGGCCAAGACTGTGAAGGCCTCCACATCCCGCAACACCGTTCTGATTGACATCACAGCCACGGATTCTTCACCGGAGATGGCAGCGGATATTGCCAACGGCGTGGTGGCCAGCCTGATCGCCTCGGTTGCTGACCTGGAGCGGCCCACCAACGGCCTGCCCTCCCCCGTCCGTCTCACCTCGGTGGATGCGGCGCAGCCGCCGAGCAGCGCTTCCAGCCCCAACACGGTGCTGAACCTGCTGCTCGGTTTCCTTTACGGGCTGGCTGCCGGGCTGATCGTGGCTGTGCTGCGGCATGTGCTGGACCGGCATGTGCGCAGTGAAGCGGACCTCCGCCGGTCCACCAACCTGCCGCTGCTGGGCGGGATCACCGAGTCCCAGATTCCACGCCATGCCCCCGGTCCGGCAGTGCTGACCGGCTCCGGTACGGATTCTTTCCGGCGGCTGCGGACCAACCTTGAATTCGCTGCCCTGGGACGGCAGATGCGCTCTCTGGTGATCACGTCCTCCCAGGCCGGTGAGGGCAAGAGTACGGTGGCGCTGAATCTGGCGCTGAGCATCGCCCACAGCGGGCAGAGGGTCATGCTGGTGGACGCCGACCTCCGTCTTCCTTCCGTTGCCGAGGCCACCGGGCTGGAGGGGTCCGTGGGGCTGACCACCGTCCTGATCGGCCGCACCACTCTTGAGGAAGCAACCCAGCATTGGGGGTCGGCGGGCCTGTCCGTCCTGACCTCCGGCCCTCTGCCGCCGAACCCCACCGAGCTGCTGGGATCCCAGGCGATGGAAGAGCTGGTGCAGAAGCTGCAAACCGACTACGACGTCATTGTCTTTGACGCTCCCCCGGTCCTTCCGGTTGCCGACGCCGCGATCCTCACCCGCCACACGGACAGTGTGCTCCTGGTGGTTGGCGCCACCCATGTCAGCCAGCACAACCTGTCCAAGTCCGTAGAGCAGCTGACCCTGGCCAAGGCCAACGTGGTAGGCGTGGTGCTGAACCGGATCCCGCGCAGCGGCCCGGATGCCAACACCGCCTACCGCTCCGAGTACGGTGCACCGTCCCTGCACCCGATGGACAACGACGGCGCTCCGGCTTCTCCGGTTGCCGAGGCAGAGGCTGCAATCCTGCGGGAAAGCGAGCGCGCGGTTTCTGCACGGAAGGAGCATGCCGCCCGGGGCGGGACAGTTTCGTAGTTTTCGTGCCCGCCCGGCTACGGTCCGGCGCACACAGCAGAACGCCTCCGGCTTTGTCCGGGGGCGTTTTGTTGTGCGGGGTGGGTTTTGCGGTGCGTGGAACGTGCTGGGGTGTGCTGCCTCGTCCTGGGGCGTGCTGCCTCGTGCGGCTTAGCTCCTGGGTTCCCGTGCGGGTCGCTCTGGCTGTGGGGTTAGCGGTGGGATTTGCGGAGTCCGGCAGGTTCCGGTGCCACGCTTCCCACGGAAAGTTACTGCTGTTACCCAATGAGGTTTCACCAGTCCCACACGTAACTATTCGTGGGAATGGTGGCACGGATCTGCCAGCAGCCAGAGGCCGACAGTTTGAGACCGATGGGCGGGCCCCAACGGCCCAAGGACCCAAGGCCCGACACCCCCGAGGAAGCATAGCCCGCGGACCCGAGGGCCCCAGGACCCACGGCCCAACACCCCGAGGACCCATAGCCCGCGGACCCGAGAGATTAGTCGACGCGCTCCAGCGTCACGTCGCGGGCGCTCGACCGCCGGCCCCGCTTCACAGCAACGGCACCGCACACGCCGGCAATCGCAACAGCAACAGCGAAGCCCCACGCCGACGCCTGAGTGGAGCCGGAGAGCGCCAGGGCAAGCGGAAGGACTAGGGTGAGGGCCGCCAGCACACCTCGCATCAGGGTGGAGAGCTGGTTGGCCTCGGTGGCCCGGAAGTAGGCCAGCAGAATCGTGTACGGAACCATGGCCAGATACTGCACCGCGTAGGGCCAGCGCAGGTCCTCGGCATTCCGCCAGGTCTCGCCCAGCACAAACTCTCCGGCACCTGCAGGCAGCAGCAGGACGGCTCCGCCCCAGCCCACCCCCAGGACCAGGACCACAGCCAGAGCTTCCAGCAGCCGTGCCCGGAAGGCCGGAGTACCGCGGGTGCGGACAAGCTCCGGAATGACGGCCGTCTTCAGGGCACCGAACACGGTATTCAGCGGAGAGAAGAGCAGCTGCGCCGCACGCAGCGCACCGACCCCGGCTGCACCGAGCGGGAAAACCAGCAGATACAGGACGGCAAAGGAGGAGGCGTTGAGCGCAGCGAACTCCCCCGCATAGCGGAAGGCGAAACTGCGGTTCAGCCAAAGCCACCGGACTCCGGCCGGCACGGCGGGAACACATCTTGCCAGCAGGAGACCCAGAATGAGTGCCACGGCGGCACCAGCTCCCCACCACAGCAGCACTTCAGCAAGTCCCGCACCCGCCTGGGCAGCGAGCAGCATCGCGGCAATGGAAATGATGGCCCACGCTCCGTCGATCGCCAGCGCCCTCCCCGGCACACCCTCGCAGATGAACAGGTAGCGGATGCTGTCCTGCAGCAGGACTACGGGAGCGACGCCGGCCATCACCAGCCACAGTGCGGCGTTTTCTTCTCCGGCTGCCGCCGCTCCCACGAGGAGCAGCAGGACGGTCGGCACGGCCACAAGGGCAGTTGCGCCCAGGCTCGCCGCAGCGACTTCACGGGTCAGCTGACCGGTCCGGGAATACCGGACCAGCAGTGTCTCCCCGACCAGGGCGCGCTGGGCCCCCAGGAAGAGCAGCAGCCCGGCGTAGGCGAGGGAAAACTGGCCGAACTGATGCGCCGAAGCAACGTTTGCCGCGATGGCAACCGCCACAAAGTTGGAGACGCTTGAAACACCCTGGTCCGCAAAGGTGACTACGCGCCGCAGTCCGCCCATTCAGCCCAGCCTCAGCAGCTCAGACCGCCACTTCGGCAGGAAGGCTGCGCACATCAGCACATGGGCGGCAGCCAGCACCGCGTAAACGACCAGGAAAACACCCGGCAGCGGCAGCAGGAGGAACGCAAGGCAGGTCATGCCGTAGTCAACCGGAAGCGTGATGACCGACCGGCGCATCATCCGCCGATTCGCCCCGGCAGCCACCCCGCCAGCGGATGCGGTGCTGGCGTCCGCCGGATTGGCGGCCGCAGAACCGGACGTTCCGCTCTGAACCTGAACCGGCTGTGCCGCCTTCACCGCAGCATTCCGGCGCAGCTGGTCCAGCAGGGCACCGCCGAAGAAGATGGTGGAGCTTGCCAGCAGGAACGCCCCCGTGCAGGCGGCCAGCAGCACCGGCTCATGCTCCGTGTTCCGGACCAGGAAGCAAAAGGCTGCAACGTGCATGACGGCAATCCGCCCGTTGTCCAGGATGTGGTCCAGCCACTCCCCGTAGGCGGAACTGCGGCCCTGCAGCCGGGCCAGCTGGCCGTCTGCGGAGTCCAGCACGTACCCCAGGGCCAGCAGCACCCCGACCAGCGCCGATGAAATGCCCGTCCCGGCACCGAACGCCAGCCAAAGCAGGGACCCGTAGGTCAGGACGGCCCCGGCAAAGGTCACATGGTTGGGCCGGACGGGAGTGTTCCGCAGTGCGGCGGCCACTACCCGTCCGGCCGGACGGTTCACCCACAGCAGGTACAGGGGCACGCCCTTGCGGGTTTTCTGCGCCTGTTTCAGCTGCTCGAACGATTCACGGAAGCCCGCCTTCACGGCGGGCTGGGGCAGGGTCCGGCTCATGCTTTTGCTCTTTCTTTGCGGTCGGCCACAGCCGTGAGAATCAGGATGGACAGCGTGAGGATCATCAGCCGCCCCATGGACTGCAGCAGGGATCCGCGCAGCAGGATGAACAGGTAGCCGGCAAAGATGGAGATGCCCAGATAGCCCACCGAACCGCGGCTGAGGATATCCATCCGGAAGCCGGCGTCCAGCCGCCGGGCCAGGAAACCGAGGCCGGCGAACACCACGATCAGGCCGATCAGGCCGAAGTTGATCCAGGCCTCGGCCCAGAGCGGTGCGGAGAGGTTCAGGTTGACGCTGTTCATCCACATGCCAACCTCCACCCCGGTGTCATAGGGCTTGTCCGGCCAGACCACCCGCGGCACCCAGAAGAACAGCGGGCCCAGTGCCTGCTGGCCCCAGGACAGACCGTGGTCCTGAGTGTAACCAAGGGTGTTGGCCAGCATCGTGAACTGGTCATAGTCCTTGGTGGCGATGGTGGTCCAGACCGAATCGAACTGCACGGCCGTCCCGGTGCCGGTTGCCCGGCGGGTCACGTCGGACAGCGGAAACACCAGGATGGAGGCCAGCGCCCCGCCGGCCAGCATCCCGTTGAAGATGCCCTTGCGGCCGCGGATGAGCGGCAGCAGAAGCCCAAAGAGCACGGCGAGCGTCCAGTACCGCGAATTGGAGATGGGATTGTTGACGATCACGTTCATGATCACCAGCACCGCGGTGAGGAAACCGTCGACGGCGGCAAGCGGACGCTGCCGGTTCCGCCACACATGGATGTAGAAGATCAGGGCGGTCAGGCAGGCTACGGAGCCGGCAGCGGAAATGATCGCCCGCAGTGCCTGCCCGCTGTCAGGGTTGATCGCGTCCAGCGCCTCACTGGTCTCTTCCCGGCTGAGGAAGAACACGCTCAGACCACCCACCTGCGCGATGTAGACCAGCGCAGCACCAATGGCGGCAACGGAGAAGTAGCGCAGCGTCTGCAGGCTGCGCAGTTTCCTAAACCGCGGCGGTGCCTGCCGCCGGTGCCGCAGCCGCACATGGTAGGCGGCGTCGAAGCAGAGGCACCCGAGCAGGGTCAGGAAACTGGCCAGCGTCAGCAGGCCCTCATCTACCTGGATGGCAAGGGCGGTGGAGCGGCCCGTGGTCAGCTGGGCGAGCGGCGCCAGTCCCATGCCGGTGTAGACGAAGATCCAGAACACCCCGGCCACCGGCCGGATGTCCGACTGCCAGAGCAGGGTCGAGATCTTGACCGCGGCATACAGGGCAACGGCATAGCGGATCAGGAAATCGGTATCCGTGTAGAGAACTTCGGCCGCGCCGCGGGCCAGCAGTGGCAGCACCACGGCAAAGATCAGGAACGCGACGAGGGCGGCGGCCGAACGCAGGCCACGCTTGGGCTCCGGCTCCAGAAGGACAGGCCGCAGGTCCAGGGCCTCCAGGGTGTTCTTCATTGTGCGTTCCTTTCAGCCCGTCGCTGCGTACCGCGGCTGGCGCCGGTGAGGACCCGGTACTGCCCCAGCAGTTCCTCCGCCAGCCGTTCCGCGGACCAGACGCTGCGGTGCACCCGCCTGGCGTTGGACCCGAGGACACTTCGCGCGGACGCGTCCGCCGCCAGTTTGCGCATGGCTTCGGCCAGCGCGCCGGCAGCCGGTTCGCTCAGGACCGCGGCGCCTGCTTCGTGCAGCTCAGCGGCCAGGCCGCACTCGGTGCTGACGATGAGCGGCACACCCAGCGCCGCTGCCTCGATCACGGCCATTGGATAGGGCTCGTTCAGGGAGGGCAGCACAAACGCCGTGCAGCGCACCATCGCCGCCTGGACCTCGTCCGGAGACAGTTCCCCGGCGAGCTCGAAGCGGTCCGCGTATCCGGAGGCTGCAATCAGCGCCCGGACCTTCCCGGCCTCTCCCTGGTCCGGTCCGGCGAGGACAAAACGGGCGTCCAGTCCGGCGTCGAGCGCTTCGATCGCTGCCTGCACAAACACCGCGGGCTGTTTGCGCACGGCCAGCCGCGCCGCGAAGAGGAACACCTGCTTCTCCGGATCCTCCCACTGCATTCCCGGCTCAGGCACGGCATTGACCACGCGGCGCATGCGGCCGCGCCGCACACCAAGATCCCGCAGGCCGTCTTCCTCCTGCGCAGTCAGCGTGAGCCAGAGGTCCGGGATCCGCACCATCCGCCTGGTGATGAGCCGGTCGAACAGCCGGACCGGCAGGGCATCCGACGGCGTCAGCATCCCGTGGGACTGGGCCACCACAGCGGCGCCGCGGCGGCGCAGCAGCAGGGTGGAAGCGGTGGTGATGAAGTCGCGGCTCAGGTGGACATGCACGACGTCGGCACTCCGGGCCCGCGCGAAGGCGAACCGGGGCAGAGCCAGGCTTACCAGCCCGCGCAGCCGCGCTCCCGGAAAGGGGCGGCGGACGCGGAAATACCGCAGCTGCGCTCCCCCCGGTACCGTTGCCGGAGCTGGGGACGGGCCCAGCCAGCCGCCGGCCAGCTCGACGGCGGCGCCGGCCGCTGCCAGCGCTCCGCTCTGCATCCGGGCCACCGCCCAGACGCCGCCGGCCGCTGCGCCGGGGCCGGCGAGTCCGCCGAGCTGCAGCACCCGCAGCGGGCGGTCCTGCGAATCCCCGGCGCTAGCCACGGCCGGGTTCCTTTCCCGGTTCAGTCGAAGCAACCGCAGCGGACGCAGCAGCCGGAGCGGACTGCCCGTGCCCGTCCGCCTGCTCCTGTGCCTGCCGGGCGAGTTCCCGGCTCTTCAGCCCGATCTGCCAGTAATAGGTGGACAGTGCCAGGGCGTAGTCGAACCCGGCACGGCCATCCAGGAACCCCCGGCGCAGCACGTAGCTGTAGAGGAAGAACACCAGGGGCTTGAAGGGGACGGCATCGAACCGCCGTCCCTGCCTGCTCTTGGATTCACGCACATCGCTGCGGGTTTCCGGGTGGTTCCGCAGGTACGCCTCCCAGTCGGAATAGCGGTTGTGGCGGTCGAACCAGGTCCGCACCGGGTCGGCGTCGTTGTGCACCAGGAGCGCGCTGGTTCGGCCAACCGGACCGCTGGGACGCGGCTGGTAGTGGGCTTCCACTTCCCCCATGCCCGGCAGATGCAGCAGGTCGATGTTCCGGAACGCGTTGGCGCCGCGGAGCAGGAAGGACCGCTTCACCACACGGTGCCCGTGCTCCAGCTGGGTGCCGGCGAACCAGTAGGCGATCGGCAGGTCGAAAGCCACCCGCTCCTCGGCGGGGTCTTCGGCGATCGCGGCCAGTTCGCGGACCAGTTCCGGCGTCGGGTACTCGTCAGCGTCCAGCATCAGGATCCAGTCGTGCCGGGTTTCAACGTGCTCCAGCTGCCACTGTTTCTTCTGCGGGAAAGATCCGTTCCAGGTGAAGTTGACGACCCGCGCGCCCGCTTCCTCTGCCAGCGCGGCAGTGCGGTCCGTGCTGTTGGAATCAACAACAATTACCTCATCGAAATCAGTGAGTGCCGCCAGGCACTGCTTAATTCCCTTTTCCTCGTTCTTCGTCTGGATCAAAACCGAGATAGGTATTTTATTCACGTACTTCCCCCCTGAAGCAGGTAATTTTTCTGGCAATTAAATCTATTCCGGGCACGAAGCCTGGCTTAGGGTTGAGGAATGCCTAGCAGACACGCCTCTCACCGTTCTTCCCGAACTCACCGCCGCCGCAGGCCGCGCATTGTGGCTTTTGCTGCGCTGGTCCTGGCTGCGCTGCTGCTTACGCTTTACGCCCTGGCCCAGTCCGGTGCCGCAACCGGCGTGGCCCCGGAGGAAACCGCCCCGGAGCCCTCCGCCGCTGCCACCGCGCAGACGGCCGCCGTGCCGCGCATCGAGATCCTCGGAGACTCCTACGTGGGAGGCTCCGCGGAAGGCGGCAAGGGCGCTGCGAACTGGACTTCCCTGGTGGGCACCCGGTTCAACGCCAGCGAGACCCGCGTTGAAATCAACCCGGTGGCCCAGCCGAACTCCGGCTACATCGCCCGCGGCGTCACCGGACTGGTGTTCCGTGAAGCCGCCACCCAGCGCCTGAGCGCGGAAGCCGACGTCGTACTGGTCTTCGGCAGCCGCAACGACGGCCGCCAGAGTGACGCCGCCATGTACGAGGCAGCCCGCACGCTGTACACGGACCTGCGGACCCTCGCCCCGAAGGCGGAGATCATTGTGGTGGGTCCGGTGTGGGTAGACGAGTTCGTGCCGGACTTCATCGCCGCCAACAACCAGGCCATGGCCCGTGCTGCGGCGGACACCAAGGTCCGCTACGTGGACGCCGTCGCTGAAGGCTGGTTCACCGGCACGGACGGCACACTGATCGGCCTGGACGGTGTCCACCCCACCGATGCCGGCCACGTGTACCTGGCGGACAAGATCTACCCGCTCCTCGCGGAGACCGTGGCGGGGCTGGCCCGGTAGCCCTGCCGGGTTCACGGCCGGCCCGCTGTGCCGGGCCCGGGCGCCTCGTCCGGGAACCGGTCGCCCAGTTCCTCCGGCACAGCGGCGGCACCGTAGACCCGGTTCTCCCCCACGGTCCCCTTGACCACGGTCATTGGCTGGATGACGGCTGACCGGCCGATCCGGGAACCGCCCAGCACCATGCAGCGGGACGTAACCCAGGCGCCGTCGTCAATCCGGATGGGACTGGTGACCAGGCCCATGTCGGTACGGACCCGGTGGCTTCCGGTGGTCAGGAAGCTCTCCTGGGAGATCACGACGTCCGCACCGATCCAAACGTGGTCCTGGTTGTGGAACCACACGCCCTCCCCGATCCAGGACCGCGGACCAATGTGCAGTTTCCACGGAGACTTGACCCGGGTGCGGGGACGGAAGATCACGCCGTCGGCGATCTCCGCGCCAAAGGCCCGGAGCACCGCGACGCGCAGGCGGGAGCTGATCTGCCACGGGTTGGTGACGAAGATCAGTTCGCAGGCGGACCACAGGTAGACAACGGGCTTCGGGCGGCCCCAGGACTCTCCGGACCCGGGCGCCCTGGACAGATCAATGACAGCCGGACCGGGGGGGGGGGGGGGCGGGCCGGGCCCCGC